>NZ_VKHS01000499.1 GCF_014141525.1 Streptomyces calidiresistens | reverse complement strand
GCTCTCCACCGGGCCGGCGCCGCTCCCTCCCGCCCCTCCGGCGCACGCCCGCGCACGAGCGCCCCGGGAGGTGGCGCGCGTCACGGACGGGGGTGCCCGCCCGGGGGACAATCCTTGCCCGAAGGCATGACCTCACCGGTGACCGCTGCCCGTAGACTCCCCTGTTAACGACACGCAGGGGCTCCCGGTGGGCCCGTCGTCGGGACCGCCACCGGCTTCGGCCGAGCACATCCGGGTCAAGGGAGGATTCGAGTCGTGAGCAGCAGGCCGGCGAGAGGCGCTGCTCGCCTCGCCGCCATACTCGACGCCCTGCCCGACGCGCTGTTGCTGGTCAACGGCAACGGCACCGTCGTGAAGGCGAACGCCATCGCGGGCGAGACGTTGGAGGCGCCGGGCGCGCCGTTGGTGGGACGTGGACTGCTGGACATCATTCCGGCGTTCGATCCGCGTCGGATTCCCGGGTCGATGCGTCGCCCGGACGAGGATCCGGGCGCGCGCACCCGTCCCACCCGCATGATCGCCCGTCGCACCGACGGCTCCGAGTTGCAGGTCGAGGTGACCAGCGCCCTGCTCCAGGCCGGGCAGACCCCCTATGCCTCGGCCATAGACGCCGTGTTCGGCGACGACCACGCCTCCGAGGAACTGTTGATGCTGGTGGTGCGGGATCTCTCCGGCACCCTGGACACCGAGGCCGAACTGGCCCGGCAGCAGCGGCAGACCGAGATGATCCTGCGGGCGGCCTCCGAGGGCGTCGTGGGCGTGGACACCGCCGGCCGGGTGGTTCTGGTCAATCCGGCCGCCGCCCAGCTCCTGGGCCATCGGGCCGGGAAGCTCGGCGGGCAGGAACTGCACCCCCTGGTGCACCACTCGCGGCCCGACGGCTCGCCGCTGCCGTTCGAGGAGACCCCGCTGCACGACACCCTGGTGTCGGGGCGCAAGCACCGCGTGCGGGCGGGCCAGGTGCTGTGGACGAAGGACGGCCGCGCCGTCCCGGTGGACATGACCACGGCCCCGGTGCGCGAGGGCGACCAGCTGGTGGGCGCGGTGATGACGTTCACCGACCGCCGTCCGCAGGACGCGATGAACGCCCGCTACGAGCAGTTGCTGGCGGTGCTCGGGCACAGTCTGCGCGGCCCACTGGAGGAGCTGCGCGGGGAGTTGACGGCGCTGGCCGCCGACCCGGCGGGGCAGCTGTGGCCGGAGGCCAACCAGATCCTGCACCACCTGGCGGCGGGGTACGCGCGGATGGCGACGCTGGTCGACAACGTGCTGGCCTACCAGCGACTGGACGCGGGCAAGGAGCAGTTGAGCCGCAAGAAGGTGGCGCTGGACGAGGTGATCGGCGCCGGGGTGGACGGCGCGACGGAGCTGATCGGCCCGGGTCGGGCCCAGTTCGCCGTGCACGCCCCGCCGACCGAGGCGGAGGTGGACCCGGAGCGGCTGGCGCAGGCGTTGGCGCACCTGATCGCGGACGTGGCCGGGGTGGACGCCACCGGGCGGCCGGCGAACGGCGCGCCCGCCGACTCCACGATCGTGGTGGCCGCCGCGCAGCGCGGTGACGTGGTGCGGATCGAGGTGCGCGGTCCGTTCCCCGGCGGCGACCCGGTGCACGGCCCGCTGGTGAGCGGCATCGTGCGGATGCACGGCGGGGTGCTGCAGACCCACGAGGTTCCGGGGGCGTCGGGGGGCACCGCGTACGTGCTGGAGGTGCCGGTGAGCGCGGACGCCGCGCCCGCGCCGGGGCACGCGCCGCGTCCCCGGGACGGGGCCGGTGAGACGACGGTGATGCCGGTGCCGGTGCAGCCGGCGCGCGGCACGGGCGGGCCGGGCGGCCCGGTGCGCGGGATGGCCACGGGCAACGACAGCGGTCACGTGGTGGCGGCCCCGCCGGCCGCGCCGGGTCGGCCGATGCCGCGTCCCCGACGGCCGGAGGACGGGGAGTTCCACGGGCCGGAGCGGAACGGCGGGGAGCCGCGTCCGGAGGCCCCGGCGTCCGGGGGGGCCGGGGCGCAGCCCGCGCTGCCCGCGCCCCGCCGCGAACCGGGTGCGCCGGTGCCGGTTCCCGGCTCCCGGCACCGGCCGCAGCAGGTGCCGCAGCACGTTCCCCACCAGGTGCCGCACCAGGTGCCGCATCCGGTGCCCGCGCACGAGATTCCGCAGCCCGCGCCGCCGGCCACGATGCCGCCGGCGATGCCGACGCTGCCGCAACAGCAGTCGCTGCCCCGGCAGCAGCCGCCCGGGTCCGCCGACCCGGGGAGCGGCGAGGGCGCGACGCCCGCCGAGGCCCCCACCGGTCGGCGCCGCCGCGCCCCCGCCGGGGAGGACACCGGTACGCCGCCGGGCGGGGTGCCGGTGGAGCCGGACCACGGTCCCGGCGGCGGTCGGCGCCGGCGGGCCGCCGCGCCGGTCGAGGAGGCCGCCGAGGGCGGCGGGTCGGGTGCGGAGACTCCCACCGGTCGGCGCCGCCGCGCGGCCGAGGCGGCCGCCGCGGCGGCCGCCGGGCAGCAGGCCTCCCGGGAGCCGATCGCCCTCGGTGGTCCGGATCCGGAGGAGCCCGGGGACACGTCCCCCGGCGCGACGGAGGCGGCCGGGGGGCCGGAGCCGGTCGCGCGGGAGGCCCTCGGGGCACCGGAGGGGTCGGTCGAGGGGGCGCCCGGGGAGACCGCCGCGCCGATGACCGGTGGGGCGGAGGGCCGGCCGGAGCCACAGGCGCCGCCGCACGCGGAGTCGCACCCGGAGGAGCAGTCCGAGGGGCCGCCCCCGATCGAGCACACCGTGGTGGCCGCCAGTCCCATTCTCAGCGGGTCGATGCCGCGCGAGGAGGTGCGCCGGCCGCAGCCGGCGCTGCCGATGCCCGGCGCGGAGCGGGCCTCCCGGCCGGAGGGTCGCCCCGGGGTGAACGTGCGCACTCTGGGGCAGGGCATACCGGTCGCGCAGGTGAACCAGTTGGCGGAGCAGCGGGCGGCGGAGCGGTCCGCGCCGGGGGCCCCCGTCGGTCCCCCGGCGCCCGCGCCGCCGATCGGTCCGGCGCAGAGCAGTGCCCCGGGGCGGCGGCGGAAGCTGGCCGCGCCGCCGGGCGACGACGCCCGGGCCGAGGGGGCGGCGGACGGCGGGCCCGGGGCGTCGGGCCCCGCCGGCCCGACGCGGCCGGGGCCCTCCGGTCCCGGTCCGGTGCCGCCCGGTCCGGCGCCCGCCGGTCCGCAGCGGCGTCCGATCACCCCGCCCCGGGTCGGGGGGTCCGGTGAGTCCCCGGGTCGGCAGTTCGCCATCGGTGCCCCGGCGGCCGGTGCCGAGGAGGGCCCGGAGCCGCTGGACGGTCCGAACGGCGCGATCGAGGTGACCGACGGCCGCGGGTTGCCGGCGCCGGTGCCGATGCCGTCGGACGAGGAGTTGCCGCCGGAGCCGTTGGACAACCCGCGTCGGCTGCTGGTGTGGCCGGAGCCCGATGTCTCCACGCAACAGGCGCTCACCGATCGCGGGTACCGGCCGGTGCTGGTGCAGTCCCGCGAGGAGGTGGACGCGCAGATCGCGGCCTATCCGGCGGCGCTGTTCGTGGACCCGTTGACCGGGCCGATCACCCGTACGGCCCTGCAGTCGCTGCGGCAGGCGGCGGTGTCGGCGGAGGTTCCGGTGCTGGTCACGGCCGGTCTGGGGCAGGCGGGCCGGGAGGCTGCCTACGGGGCCGACCCGGCGGTGCTGTTGAAGGCGTTGGCGCCCCGGGACAGCGAGCAGCACCCGCCCCGGGTGCTGCTGGTGGAGGAGAGCCAGGAGATCGCGGCGGCGTTGACGGCGTCGCTGGAGCGGCGCGGGATGCAGGTCGAGCACGCCGCCACGGACGCCTCGGCGGTGGAGTCGGCCAGCCGGGTGCGGCCGAACCTCGTGGTGATGGACCTGCACCGGATGCAGCGCGGCCGGGCCGGGATCGTGGACTGGCTGCGGGTCAACGGCCTGCTGAACCGCACCCCGTTCGTGGTGTACACCACGGAGGGGCTGGATCCGGCGGGACTGCCGTTGCTGGCCTCGGGCGAGGCGGTGCTGTTCCTGGCGGAGCGCTCCACCAGCGAGGAGGTGCAGGAGCGGATCGTCGACCTGTTGGCGCGGATCGGCGCGCAGTGACGGGCGTGCCGTGAGTCGACGCGCCGCGACGCCGGTGCCCGGGGTCCGGGTACCGGCGTCGCGGGTTTCGGGGGGGTTGGGGACTGTCTCTTATACACACCT
>NZ_VKHS01000498.1 GCF_014141525.1 Streptomyces calidiresistens | reverse complement strand
CCCCCGCTTCGTCCGCTCCCCCGGTCACGGTCTCCGCCGACCCGGCGGGGCCGACCTCCTCGTCCGCGTCCGGCGTGCCGGGCTCGCCCCCGCCCAGGCCGGGCGGCAGCGGCGACCCGGGCAGGTGGTTGCGGGGTGCCTCGCCGGGACCGGGCACCGTGGAGAACTCCGAGGAGCGGACCGCGCCGCCCAGGATCGACCCGAGGACCAGCGTCACGCCCAGCAGCAGACAGGCGATCAGCACGCCCCGGCGCAGCACCCGGGTCCGCAGCTCCCGCAGCGGGACGTGCGGGCCCAGCGTCCGCCACGCCTCCCCCGCCAGCCGGGCGTCCAGGGAGTACACCGGCGCGCCCGCGATGATCAGCGGGCTCCAGGCCGCGAGCAGGATGACGTCGGGGGTGTCCGCCGGGCCGGAGTGCCAACTGACCGTGATGAGCAGGGCGATCGACAGCAGCGCCCCGATGGCGGCCGCCAGACGCTGCCACAGGCCGGCGATGGTCAGCACCCCCACCACGATCTGGGTGAAGGCGACGGTCAGCCCGGCCCCCACCGGGTGGGCCAGCGCCCACTCGTGCAGCGGCGCGGCCGGTGCCCAGGGCTGGAGGGAGGAGAGCCAGGCGACCATCGAGCCGCGCTCGCCGCCGTCGAAGTACACCGGGTCGGTCAACTTGCCCATGCCGCCCGAGATCATGATGAAGCCGAGCAGCAGGCGCAGCGGCAGCAGCACGATGCCGAGGTTCATCCCCCGGCCGGGGTAGTAGGCGTGCCGGCCGTCGCCTCCGGGACGGGTGCCCGCCCGACCACCGGCGCCCTCCGGGCCCTCGTGGCGAACGGGCCCGACCAGCGGATCGAGGGCGTCGACCCGCGTCCCCTCGACCGGGGTCGCGTCGAGCGGTCGACGCGGACCGTCGGCCGGTCCGGACGGCCCGCCCGGGCCCACCGGACGCCGGCGGCGCGGCACGGCGGGCAGCCGGGGCAGCACCACCGTCTCGGAGATCGGCGCGGAACGGGGACCGATGACGGCGGTCCCGCTCTCCGTGATCCGGGGCAGCACGGTGGTGGCGGCGGTTCCCGGCTCCTCCCCCGGACCGGCGGGTCCCACCGGCACCGCGATCGGCGCGCCGGCCGGGGCGGTCACCACCTGCCGGCGGAGCGCCGACTGCCACAGCCCGGCCGCCGCGGCGGCGGCGGCGCCGGTGTCGCCGACCCGGATCACCGGGCGGCGTCCGCCGGGGCGGATGAGGGTGCCCTTGCCCGCCGAGGGGATCGGGAGGAACTCGGCGTCCCCCGCGACCGGCTCGTCCGCGGGCCCCGGTGGGCCGGCGACACCCACCGGCGCGGGCGTGGCGAGCCGCACCCGGAAGCTGGCGTGGTTGACGATCACCTGGGCGGGATCGCAGGACGGCTTGGCCGTGTTCAGGAACGCGTCGGCGACGTCATGGAATCCGGGCCCGTGCCCCCCCGGAGCGGTGCGGGGTGTTCGTGTGTCCACACTCGTCTAACCGAGTGACCGGCCGTTAGGACACTGGCCGGCGGCGAGAAATCCGACGGTGACGCGTCAACACGCCCGTCCGGGAGCCCGCACAGACGTGCGGGACGCCCCCGGTCGGGATCCGACCGGGGGCGTCCCGGGAGTGCCGCGCCGGCGGGGGAACCCGCCGCGGGGGCACGGGTTCACCAGTGGACGACCACCTTGTCGCCCTCCCGGACCTGGTCGAAGAGGGCGGCGATGGCCTCCCGGTCACGCACGTTCACGCAGCCGTAGGACCCGCCGCTGTACCCGTTCTGCCGGAAGTTCTCCGAGTAGTGCACCGCCTGGCCGCCGTCGAAGAACATCGCGAACGGCATCGGGGAGTCGTAGAGCGTCGAGTGGTGGTCGCGGCTCTTCCAGTAGACGGTGAACTGTCCCTCGCGGGTGGGGTACTCCTCGGTGCCGAAGCGCACGTCCAGCGTGGTGCGCACGGTGCCGTCCACCACCCAGGACAGCTTGTTGGTGGTCTTGGAGATGCACAGGGCGCGGCCGGTCATGCAGCGGGAGTCCAGGCCGGCCGGGGTCTCCTTCTCCACCACCGGCACCTCGACCGGGACGTACATCTCCTCCCGGGCGGGCTTGGTGGTGGCCGAGGTCAGCGCGGACCAGGTGTCGTCGTACACCGTGCCGCTGACCTCCAGGCCGGCGGAGCGCTGGTACGCCTTGACCTTCTCCACGGTGACGTTGCCGTAGTAGCCGGTGGGGTTCTCGTCGAAGAGCCCCAGCTGCCCCAGGCGGGCCTGGAGTTCGCGGACCTGCTCGGAGTTGTCGCCGTACCCCATCACCTGCTCGCGCGGGAAGAGTTCGTCGTGGGTGGGCTCGGTGGTGCGGGCCAACAGGTGTTCCCAGGTGGAGGTGTGCACGGTGCCGGAGACCTCCAGCCCCTCGTGCGCCTCCTGGTAGGCGGCGACCGACCCCACGGTCATGTCCCCGTAGAACCCGGTGGGCTTGGCCGCGAAGTGGCCCACCTGGGCCAGGCGGGCCTGGAGTTCGCGGACCCGCTCGGAGTTGTCGCCCGGACCCATGACGACCGCCTCGGCCGGCGCCTCGGGCTCCTCCGTCTCCTCCTCGTCCCCGTCCGCATCCTCCGGCTCCTCCCCGGGTTCCTCCTCCGCCTCCTCCGGCTCGGCCGTGACCTCGGTCGTGGCCTCGTTGGCGACGGGCTCGGCATCGGTGTCGGATCCCGACCCGCACGCCGTGAGCAGCAGGGCGGCGGCGGTGACCGCCACGACGGACCTGCGGATGTGCGCGGAGCGCATGGAATACCCCCGGAGACGTGAAACTGGGCACCCGATCAGACCAACGACCGGGGGGATTCGTTGCACGGCCGGCGATAACGAAACACACACGACGAAGAGGACGAGACGTGTGAAAGGTGTGGGCCCCGCGACGGTTGTGACGAATGTGACGGACGGCGCCGGGGGCCCGGGGGTTCCGGAGCCCGGTCGCCGCGGTGGGGACGAGCGACGCGGAAGCGCGGCGGCCCGCCGCCCCACCGGGGGGGGCGACGGGCCGCCGGCGTTCCGTGCGGACGTGCCGGGCGAACCCCGAAGGGTCCGCCCGGCTCCCGCGTCAGCTCCTGCGGCGGAACACCTCGTACAGCACCACGCCCGCCGCGACACCCGCGTTCAACGACTCGGCGCCGCCCGGCATCGGGATGCGGGCCCGCACGTCGCAGGTCTCCCCCACCAGGCGGGAGAGCCCCTTGCCCTCGCTGCCGACCACGATGACCACCGGGCCGTCCAGGGCCGCCACCTCGCCCAGCTCCACCTCGCCGTCGGCGGCCAGACCGACGACCATCAGACCCGCCTTCTGGTACGCCTCCAGGGTGCGGGTGAGATTGGCGGCACGCGCCACCGGCGTGCGCGCGGCGGTGCCGGCGGAGGTCTTCCACGCCCCCGCCGTCATGCCGGCGGCCCGCCGCTCGGGGACGACCACCCCGTGCCCGCCGAAGGCGGAGACCGAGCGCACCACGGCGCCCAGGTTGCGGGGGTCGGTGACCCCGTCCAGGGCCACGATCAGCGGGTCCTCACCGCGGTCGTGCGCGGCGGCCGACAGGTCGTCGGGGTGCGCGTACTCGTACGGCGGGACCTGGAGGACCAGCCCCTGGTGGTTGAGGTGGTTGGTCATCCGGTCCAGCTCGGGCCGGGGCGCCTCGACCAACCGCACGCCACCGCGGTCGGAGGCCAGGCGCAGCGCCTCGCGGACCCGGTCGTCGCTGTCGATGAACTGCTGGACGTACAGGGCGTTGGCCGGCACGCCCTCGCGCAGCGCCTCGACCACCGGGTTGCGGCCGACCACCAGCTCGGAGGTGCTCCTGCCGCCGCGCCCGGCGCCCCCGCCCCGCTTGGGGGCGGTCGCGGCCCGCTTGGCGCGGGCCTGGGCCGCGCGCTGCTTGGCGTGGCCCTTGCGCATCTCGGCGGGCGGGGTCGGACCCTTGCCCTCCAGCGCGCGGCGGCGCTTGCCGCCGCTGCCGACGGTGGCGCCCTTCTTGTTGGAGGTGCGGCGGTTGGGACGCCCGCTGTTGCCTGCCATGGGATTCGCTTTCCTTCCGCCCGTCCGCCGCGATGGCGGCGGGCGGGATGCGACGGGAACGGTTCCGATCGGCCCGTCCGGGGTTCGGGCCGGGGGGCGTCGGTCGCCGTCACGGCCGACGCGGGATGGGACGGAATGGGGACGTGGGATGGG
>NZ_VKHS01000497.1 GCF_014141525.1 Streptomyces calidiresistens | reverse complement strand
GACAAGACATTTCGACTTGTATTTCTTTTTTTTTTTTTAATGATACGGCGGCCACCGAGATCTACACTTGCAGCTTCGTCGGCAGCGTCAGTTGTGTATAAGAGACAGGGCATTCCCCGTCCCGGCATCCCTCCCGGTACCGCCTCGCCCCCGGCGAGCGGGGCTCGGCCGGGGGCGAGGCAATACCGGGGAACGGCGGGAACAACGCAAAGGCAAAAGGGGGGGAAGGGAGATCAGGGCAGTTCGAGGCCGGTGTCCCAGCCCTGCAGGGCGTCGACGCACAGGCAGTCCCGCTCGGTGGGGAGGGCCGCCACCGCGTCGAGCACCACGCCCCGCAGGCGGTCGATGTTCCGGGCGAAGACCTTCAGCACCTCGGCGTGGGAGACGCCGTCGCCGGTCTCCGCCCCCGCGTCCAGATCCGTCACCACGGCCAGGGAGGTGTAGCAGAGTTCCAGTTCACGGGCGAGAACCGCCTCGGGGTGACCGGTCATCCCGACCACGTCCCAGCCCTGTGCCGCATGCCAGCGGGACTCCGCGCGGGTGGAGAACCGCGGCCCCTCGATCACGCACATGGTGCCGCCGTCCACCGGCTCCCATCCCCGTCCCCGGGCGGCGGCGAGCGCCACGGCCCGCCCGGAGGGACAGTACGGGTCGGCGAAGGTGACATGCGCGACGTTGGGGGCGACCCCGTCCGCCCGGGTCTCCCCGTCGTAGAAGGTCTGCACGCGGTTCTTCGTCCGGTCCACCAGCTGGTCGGGTATCACCAGGGTGCCCGGCCCCCGATCCGGCCGCAGGCCGCCCGTGGCGCACGGCCCCAGCACCTGCCGGACGCCGAGGCTGCGCAGCGCCCACAGGTTCGCCCGGTAGTTGATGCGGTGCGGCGGGAGACGGTGGCTCCTGCCGTGGCGCGGCAGGAAGGCCACCGTGCGGCCGGCGACCTCGCCCAGGAAGAGGGCGTCGCTCGGCGGCCCGTAGGGGGTGTCCACGGTGACCTCGGTCACCTCGTCCAGAAAGGAGTAGAAACCCGAGCCGCCGATGACGCCGATGTCCGCCCGGGGGCTCATGCGGCGCCGGCGGAGGCGGGCGTCGAGGAGGCCGAGGACGACGAGGACGTCGTCGAGGAGGGCCCCCCGGAGGAGCCGGAGGACGACGAGTCGGAGGACGAGGAGGTGCTCTCCTTGGTGCCGTTCTTCTTCTCACCACCCGCCGGAGCGCTGCCGGAGGTGGCCCCCCGGCTGTCGTTGCGGTAGAAGCCGGAGCCCTTGAAGACGATCCCGACGGCGGAGAACACCTTCTTCAGCCGCCCCTGGCAGGCGGGGCACTCGGTGAGCGCGTCGTCGGTGAACTTCTGCACCACCTCGAGGCCGTCTCCGCAAGCGGTGCACTGGTACTGGTACGTCGGCACGTCTGTTCCTCCTGGCACTCTTCCGTGGTGAGTGCTAACGACGCTCCATCGTGCAACATTCCGGGCCCGTAGTCCACCGCGTCCCGCTGTCACGGTGGTCACCGTTGCGCCACGGCGCGCCGGAGCCGCCGCCCGGTCGGATCCGCTCCGGGGTGCCCGCCGGCCGGTCGTTCGGGCTCCCTCAATCCGCCGGGGAACGCAGCGGTGACCACCCGCCGCCCAGCTGTTCCGTCTCCACCGTCCGGCTCAGACCCGAGGAGCCGCCCCGACGCAGCCAGCCGGCCAGCTTGCCCCCCCGACTGACGGCGTGCAGTCGGCGCTCCGTGGCCTCGCGCACCCGGTCGGTGGTGACCACCAGCAACTCGTCCCCGCGCCGCAGGGCGGTGGTGGGCTGCGGGACGAAGCTGCTGCCCTCCCGCACGACCAGGGTGACCGCGGCCCCGGCGGGAAGCCGCAGTTCGGCGATCTCCACGCCGTGGAGCCGTGAACGTCCCGGCACCGAGACCGACAGCAGGTGGCCGTGCAGCCGGTCCAGTGGGGCGCACTCGATGTCCACGTCCCGAGCCTGGTCGCTGTCGCCCAGCCGCAGTCGGCGCGCCAGCCACGGCAGCGTCGGACCCTGGACCAGGGTGAAGACCACCACCAGGACGAAGACGATGTTGAAGACCCGGTCGCTGCCCTCCACGCCGCTCACCATGGGGATGGTGGCCAGCACGATCGGCACGGCGCCGCGCAGGCCCGCCCACGACATCAGGAGGTGTTCCCGCCACGGTCTGCGGAAGGGGAGCAGCGAGAGCACCACCGACAGCGGGCGGGCGACCAGGGTCAGGGCCAGGCCGATGACCACGGCGGGCCAGAAGTCCTCCAGCAGCTCCCCGGGGTTCACCAGCAGCCCCAGGAGGACGAACAGGCCGATCTGGGCCACCCACGCCATGGCGTCCGCGAAGCCGCGCGTGGCCGGACCGTGCGGCAGTCCGGCGTTGCCCAGGACCAGGGCGGCGATGTACACGGCGAGGAAGCCGCTGCCGTAGGTGAGAGCGGCGATCGCGTAGGCCAGCACGGTCAGGCCCAGCACCGCGATCGGGTACAGGCCGGAGGCCGGCAACGCCACCTGGCGCAGCACATAGGCCCCCAGCCGGCCGATGACCAGGCCGATGACCAGGCCCACCACCAGTTGCAGCAGGATCTGCGCGGGCAGCACCAGCCAGGACTCCGCCGAGCGGTCCATGGCGCCCGCGCTCGCGAACGCGACGACCAGGAGCACCACGGGGGCGTCGTTGAAGCCGGACTCGGCCTCCAGCGTCCCGCTCAGCCGACGCGGCAGCGGCACCTTCCGCAGCACGGAGAACACGGCTGCGGCGTCGGTCGAGGAGACGACGGCCCCCATGACGAGCGCGAGTTGCCAGTCCAACCCCAGCAGCCAATGGGCCGCGGCCGCGGTCACCCCCACGCTGACGGCGACCCCCAGTGTGGCCAGGACGACGGCGGGGGGCACCGCCGGTCTGATGTGTTTCCACCTCGTGCTGAAGCCACCCTCGGCGAGAATGACGATCAACGCCGCGTATCCGAGGACCTGGGTCAGTTCGGCGTCACTGAACCCGATGCCGAGGCCGTCCTGTCCCAGGGCCATGCCGATGCCGAGATAGATGAGCAGGGTGGGCAGGCCGCTGCGGGCCGACAGGCGCACCGCCGCCACGGCGACGAGCAGGACGAGCGTGCACAACAACAGCAACAGGTTGAGGCGATCAACGGTCAGGGGTCAGTCACTCCCTTCGGGGGTGGCGGCCACCCGGCCCGGGGTGGGGGGATCGCCGATCCGGCCGCTTTGTTTGCAGGCTACAGGCACATGATGTCGGCTCCTTTACGGGAAATTTACCATCTTGAGGGTTCGGGAGCCCTGGCTTCCGCTCCCCCCGGGCTCACCCCTCCGGCGGTATGTCTATGGTTGCTGCAGCCCGCTCATCTGGCCCTGAAGGACAGCGATGCCCGCCTCCAAATCCATGCGACGCGTTCGGCTGCTCGCGATCGTGGTTGTCCTGTTGCTGTTGGGAGGTCTCACCGCCGGTGCCTTCTGGTCCGTGCAGACCGTGCGGGCATCGTTCCCGCAGGTCACCGGCCAGGTGAAGATCGAGGGGCTGAGCGCCCCCGTCACCGTCAGGCGTGACGCCAACGGCATTCCGCAGCTGTACGCGGACACCGCCGAGGACCTCTTCCGCGCCCAGGGGTTCGTCCACGCCCAGGACCGCTTCTGGGAGATGGACGTCCGCCGCCACCTGACGGCCGGTCGGCTCTCGGAGATGTTCGGTGAGGAGCAGGTGGAGACGGACGCCTTCCTGCGCACTCTCGGCTGGCGGGATGTCGCCCAGCGCGAGTACGACGAACTCCTCGCGGAGGACACCAAGACCTATCTGCGGGCGTACGCCGACGGCGTCAACGCCTGGCTGGAGGAGCGCGAGGGCGCCGAGCTCTCGGTGGAGTACGCGGTGCTCGGCCTGATCGGCGACTACGCGCCCGAGCCCTGGGACCCGGTGGACTCCGTGGCCTGGCTCAAGGCCATGGCATGGGACCTGCGCGGCAACCTCCAGGAGGAGATAGACCGTTCGCTCCTGGCCGGGCGACTGTCCCCCGAGCAGATCGACGACCTCTACCCGCCCTACCCCTTCGACCGGAACCGGCCCATCGTCACCGACGGCACCGTGACCGACGGCGCCTACAGCCCCGCCGGTGACACCTCGGATCTCCCGGCCGGTCCCGACGGGTCCACCGACGCCGAGGAGTCCGGCGACACCGCGGACCAGGGGGCCCCCGGGGGCTCGGCCGGGGGC
>NZ_VKHS01000496.1 GCF_014141525.1 Streptomyces calidiresistens | reverse complement strand
GCGGGCGGGCCGCGGGTGCTCGGTGGAGCCGCAGACGGCGCACGGGGTGCCGTCGGCCAGGGCCCCGGCGAGTTCGGCGGCGAGGCCGTCGAGGCGACGTTCGCGGATGTCCAGCCAGTGGGCGCGGGCGTCGTCGGCCGCGCGTCCGGCCGCCAGGTGGGCGGTTTCCGCCTCGCGCAGCAGGGCGTCGAGACGGTCACGGCGCCGGGCCGCGTCCCGCCGGGCGCGCGCGGCATCGAGGAGGGCGGTGATCTCGGGGAGGCGGGCGGCCGGCGGGGCCAGTTCCGCGGCCTCGGCCGCGGGTGTCCCCCGCTCACGGCGCAGGCGTTCGAGTTCGGTGCCGAGTTCGTCGAACCGGCGGTGCTCGGCCGCCTCCTCCGCGTCCAGGGCGGTGAGGTCGCGCTCGAGTGCGGCGGCCTCCCGGGCGGCCTCCCGGGCGGCGGTGAGGCGACCGATCTCCTCCCGCAGGGCGTGTTCGCGGGAGACGAGGTGTTCCTCCCCGGCCTCGCGCAGGTCGGGCGGCAGGTGTCGGCGGGCCTCCTCCTCCCGGGCGAGGGCCGAGTCGTGGGCGGCCCGGGCATCGGCGCACACCTGGAGTGCGGGCAGGACCGTCGCGGCGCTCTCCGCCCTCTCCAGGCGTTCGCGGTCACGGTCGATCCCCGGCCGGGCGGCGTTCAGTTCGTCGTCCTCGCGCAGGGCGGCGGCCCGGCGGGCGCGGAGTTCCGCGGTCCGGACGGCCCGGGCGTGACGGTCGGCGGCCCGGCCGGCCGCCGCTTCCGCGGCGGCCAGGCGCAGATCGGCCAGTTCGCGGCGTTCGCGGGCGGCGACGCGGGCGACGGCGGCCCGGGCGAGGACGGCCTCGGCGCAGTGCGGGTCGTCGGGGCCGGGCAGTGGGGGCGTGTCGGCGGCGAGGTCGGGGCACGGTCCGGCGGCCTGGTCGACGCGGTGGGCCAGGGACACCAGGTGTTCGTCGCCGGCGCGCAGTCGGTCGCGGGCCTCGGCCCGGCGTTCGGCCAGTCGGCGTTCGGCCGCGGCGAAGCGGCCGGTGTCGAAGAGACGGCCGAGCAGGTGGGCGCGTTCCTCGGCGCCGGCGCGCAGGAAGCGGGCGAAGTCGCCCTGCGGCAACATGACGACCTGGCAGAACTGTTCGCGGCTCATGCCGGTCAGGCGGCCGATCTCCAGACCGATTTCCTGGTGGGAGCGGCTGAGCGCCGTCCATTCGCCGGTGCGGGGGTCCCGTTCGCGCAGCAGGGACAGGGCCTTGTCGCGGGTGGTTCCGGTGCCCCGGCGCTTGGGACGCTCCTGTTCGGGACGGCGGGTGATCTCCAGCCGCCGCTCGCCCACGGTCAGGTCGAGGACCACCTCGGTGGGTGCCCCGGGGTCGGCGTGGTCGCTGCGCAGGGAGGACAGGGCCTGTTGGCGGGCTCCGGGCACCGAGCCGTAGAGGGCGTAGCAGACGGCGTCCAGGACGGAGGTCTTGCCGGCGCCGGTGGGGCCGTGGAGGAGGAACAGCCCGTCGGCGGCCAGGCGTTCGAAATCGACGCGTTCGGTGCCGGCGAACGGACCGAAGGCGGTCAGGGTGAGGTGGTGCAGCCTCATCGTCCGCTCTCCCGGAGGCTGTCGCGGTCGGTGTCCCGGGCCCGCCCGGCCTCCAGCGCCTCGATCAGCAGGGCGCGCTCGGCGGGGTCGGGGCCGCGACCCCCGCGCACATGGGTGACGAAGTCCTCGGCGACCCGGCGGTCGTCCCGACCGCGCAGGCGTTCGGTGTAGCGGGGAGCGGTGGCGTCGGGTGGTGTGTCCGGCTCGTGCCGCAGGCTGAGCAGGCGGGGGAAACGGGCCGAGAGCCGGCCCAGCGGGTCGTCCGGGCGGGAGGGGTCGGTGAGGGTGACCTCGACCAGGGCGTCGGCGGCACCGTCGGGGACGGGCGCGGAGAGCAGGTCCTCCAGGGTGCCGCGCAGCCGCAGCAGGCGGTGGGGCACGGGCGTCTCCACGGCCTCGGCGGTGAGTTCACCGGCGGGGCCGAGTTCGATCCACCACATGATCTTGCGGTGGTCGGCCTCGGAGAACGAGTAGGCCAGGGGGGAGCCGCTGTAGCGGACGCGGTCGGTGAGGGCACGGGCGCCGTGCAGGTGGCCCAGCGCGGTGTAGTCGATGCCGTCGAACAGGGAGGGGGGGACGGCCGCGACCCCGCCCACGGTGATGTCCCGCTCGCTGTCGGAGGGTTGGCCGCCTGCGACGAAGGCGTGGACGAGGACGACGGAGCGCGTGCCGGGGGGCCGGGAGGCGAGGTCGGCGCGGACGCGTTCCATCGCGGCTCCCAACACCTCCTCGTGGCCGCCGCGGGTCAGGCCGAAGCGGTCGCGAACCAGGGCGGGTTCCAGGTAGGGGATGCCGTAGCAGGCCACCGGGCCGTACCCGTCGTGCAGGAGCACCGGTTCGGCCAGGCGGTCGGGGTCGGTGCGCAGGTGGATCCCGGCCCGGGCGAGCAGTCCGGAGCCCACCCCGAGGCGGGCGGGTGAGTCGTGGTTGCCGGCGATGAGGACGACGGGGCTCCCGAGGTCGGCGAGGCGGTGGAGGGTGTCGTCGAAGAGCCGGACGGCGGTCAGGGGCGGCACCGCGCGGTCGTACACGTCACCGGAGACCAGCACGACGTCGGGGCCGCGTTCGCGGACGGTGTCCACGAGGTGATCCATGACGGCACGCTGTGCCTCCAGCAGGCTCGTGCGGTGCAGGCCGCGGCCCAGGTGCCAGTCCGAGGTGTGCAGGATCCTCACGGTGTGCCGGACGGTTCCCGCCGCCCGCCTCCCCCCTCCGCTTCGCGTTCCGTGCCGTGTCCGGATTCCGGGTCCGGTCCCCCCGTGCCCCGGTCGCGGGATGCCGGGGTCCGGGGGCACGCTACCAGTCGTGGCGCGGCCGCCCGGGTGGTTTCCGGTCGGGACCCCACCGGAGGGGGCGGGGCGGGGTCCGTCCCGCTCACCCCGGGAGGGTCTCGGTGCGGGCGGTGCCGGCGGTGGCGTCGGCGATGCGGGCGCCGATCTCCTCCAGTTCGGCCTCCGGCACGGCGAGTTCGATGGTGACCCGGGAGGCGTGGTGGACACCGAGGACGGCGAGCCCCCCGGCACGCAGCTCGTGTTCGAGGCGCCCGGCCCGGTCGTGCCCGACGGTGACCCGCAGGGTGCGGGTGCGGCGGCGCTCCACGGTCCCCACCCGGTCCAGGGTCTCCCCCACCACCCCGCCGTAGGCCCGGATCAGGCCCCCGGCTCCGAGTTTGGTGCCGCCGAACCAGCGGGTGACCACGGCCGCGACGTCACGGATGCCGCGGTGCAGCAGCATCCGCAGCATGGGGGCGCCGGCGGTGCCGCCGGGTTCGCCGTCGTCGTCGCAGCGTCGGATCGCCGCGTCCGCGCCCAGCACGTAGGCGTGGCAGGTGTGGTCGGCGGTGGGGTGCTCGGCCCGCAGCCGGTCGACGAGGGCGCGGGCGCCGGTCTCATCGGCGACGGGCGCCACCACGCAGCGGAAGCGGGACCGGTTGATCCCGACCTCGTGGACGCCCTCGCCGGGCACGGTCAGGTAGCGGTCCGGCATGCCGTCAGCGTATCGGGCGGAGGGGCGGGCGCGGAATGCGGGCGCGGGTGGTGTGGTTGCCGTGGACATGGTCGAGACCTACGGAGACGACGAGACGGTGCGCGCCATTCTGCGGGACGCGGGTGACACCTGGGCGGTGGTGGGGTTGTCGAACAACCGCGGGCGTGCCGCCCACGGCGTGGCGGCACTGCTGCAGCGCATGGGCAAGCGGGTGGTGCCGGTGCATCCGCGGGCGGAGACGGTGTTGGGCGAGCAGGGGTGGCCCTCCCTCCGGGAGGTTCCGTTCCCGGTGGACGTGGTGGATGTCTTCGTCCGGTCCGAGGCGGCGGGCGCGGTGGCCGACGACGCGATCGCGGTGGGCGCGCGGGCGGTGTGGTTCCAACTCGGGGTGATCGACACGGAGGCCCATCGGCGGGTGCGGGAGGCGGGGCTGTTGATGGTCATGGACCGGTGCCCGGCGATCGAGTACGGCCGGATGGCCTGAGTCGCGGGGCGGCGGACCGCTCACTCCGTCGGTGCGGGAGCCGGCGGCCGGGCGCTCCCCTCCCCCGGCCGGGCCGGTTCCGGGACCGCCCGGAGGCGGCGCAACTGCTCGGCGGTGATCCCCTCGGGCAGCGGTTCGGGGGCGGGGGTGCGCAGCGGGGGGC
>NZ_VKHS01000495.1 GCF_014141525.1 Streptomyces calidiresistens | reverse complement strand
CGCCCGGGGACGCCCCGGGGACACGGCGGCGGGCCCGCACCCCTGCGCAGGGGTGCGGGCCCGCCGCCGTGCTCCGGGGGGACGGCCGGGAATCAGCCCGCCCCGTAGGCGACCAGCGAGATCCCCACGTAGTGCACGACGAACGCCGCGAGGGTGAACGAGTGGAAGACCTCGTGGAAGCCGAACCACCGGGGGGAGGGGTTGGGACGCTTGATCCCGTAGACCACCCCGCCCGCGCTGTAGAGCAGGCCGCCGATCACGACCAGGACCAGGACCGCGATGCCGCCGGCGCGCAGGAAGTCGGGCAGGAAGAAGACGGCGGCCCACCCCATGGCGAGGTAACAGGGGGTGTAGAGCCACCGGGGGGCGCCCACCCAGAAGACCCGGAAGGCGATGCCGGCCGCGGCGGCGATCCAGATGCCCCACAGCAGCATCTGTTGCCGGCCGTCCTCCAGCAGCAGGATCGTCAGCGGCGTGTAGGTGCCGGCGATGATCAGGAAGATGTTGGCGTGGTCCAGCCGGCGCAGCACGGCGGTGGCCCGCGGGCCCCACCGCCCCCGGTGGTACAGGGCGCTTACCCCGAACAGCAGGCAGGCCGTGAGGGTGTAGACCGCGCAGGCCAGCCGCCCCTGCGGGGTCTGCGCCAGAGCGGTGAGCAGGATGCCCGCCACCAGTACGGCGGGGAACATCCCGGCGTGCAGCCAGCCGCGCAGCCGGGGCTTGATGAACTCCAGGGCCGCGCCGGGAGCGGTGTGCGCGTGCTCGTCGGGGGGGCGGTTCACCACCGCACCGGCCGTGCCCGCGCGTCCTTCCGCCGGCGCACCCCGCACCGGCGGGTTTCCCCGCCTCGAGGAGACGGAACCACCGTGCCGAACCAGTTGTCGTACCGGTCACCGAGCCGCGCGCGCCGGGTCCCGCGCCACGCCCTGCGCCTGGTCACCACCGCCGCCGCGGCGTCTCTGGTGCTGACCCAACTCCCGCACGCCCTGGCGGCCGACCCCGCCACGGAGGCCGGGGTCGGGGCCGCCGTGATCGGCGAGGTCTACGGCGGCGGTGGCAACTCCGGCGCCACCCTGACCCGCGACTTCGTCGAGCTGGGCAATCCCGGCACCGACGCCTTCGACCTGACCGGCCACAGCGTCCAGTACCTGTCCGGTTCCCCCTCCGCCTCCTCCCGCTGGCAGGTCACCCCGTTGACCGGCGCCATCGGTCCGGGTGCCCGCCACCTCGTCGCGCAGGCCGCCGGCGCCGGTGGCACCGTCGAGCTGCCGACCCCCGACACCACCGGCTCGATCAACATGAGCGCCACGAGCGGCACCGTGGCCCTGGTCGCCGGCACCGCCGCGCTGACCTGCCTCACCGCCGCCGACTGCGCGGACGACGAGCGGATCGTGGACCTGGTCGGCTACGGCACCGCCGTGGTCCGGGAGGGCTCCGGCCCGGCGGCGGGGGCGTCCAACACCGCATCCGTGGCCAGGGACGCCGAGCTGACCGACACCGACGACAACGCCGCCGACCTGACCGCCGGCGCGCCGACCCCGGTCAACTCCGCCGGGGAGGGTCCCGCGACCGGCGGCGGGGACGAGGGGGAGCCGCCCACCGAACCGGGCGACGTCCGGATCCGGGACATCCAGGGCGACACCCGGATCTCCCCCCTCGCGGGGACCACCGTCGCGGCCGTCCCCGGCGTGGTGACCGCCGTGAGCACCACCGGCTCGCGCGGGTTCTGGATCCAGGACCCCGAGCCGGACACCGACCCGCGCACCTCCGAGGGCGTGTTCGTCTACACCGGCTCGGCCGTGCCGACCGTCTCCCCGGGGGATTCCGTCCTGGTGGGCGGTCAGGTCACCGAGTACCGTCCGGCGAGCGCCACCCAGACCCTCACCGAGATCACCTCGCCGACCGTCACCGTGCTCTCCTCCGGCAATCCCCTCCCCGCGCCCGTGGTGCTCGACGCCGACTCGGTGCCGGACCTGTACGCCCCGGACGCGGCCGGGGGGAGCGTGGAGAGCCTGAAGCTGGACCCGGAGACCTACGCGCTGGACCTGTACGAGTCGCTGGAGGGCATGCTCGTCGAGGTCTCCGACACCCGGATCGTCGGCCGGACCACCGAGTACGACGAGCTGTGGGTGACGGTCAAGCCGGAGGAGAACCCCTCGGTGCGCGGCGGCACCGTGTACGGGTCCTACGAGGAGCCCAACACCGGCCGGCTGAAGGTCATGTCGCTGGACCCGGCCAACCCGCTGCCGGAGGCCAACGTCGGTGACGAGCTGACCGGCACCACCACCGGCCCGCTGGACTACGCCCGGTACGGCGGCTACACGCTGATGGCCTCCGACCTCGGCGACCACGTGGACAACGGTCTGGAGCGCGAGGTCACCCGCCCGCAGGAGGAGCGGGAGCTCGCGATCGCCACCTACAACGTGGAGAACCTCTCCCCGCTGGACGACGCGGCCAAGTTCGCCCGCCTCGCCGAGGGTGTGGTGGTCAACCTGGCCGAGCCGGACATCCTCACCCTGGAGGAGATCCAGGACAACACCGGTCCCACCGACGACGGGGTGACCGCCTCGGACGAGACGCTGCGGCTGTTCGTCGAGGCGATCGAGGCCGCCGGCGGCCCGGTCTACGAGTGGCGTTCCATCGACCCCGAGGACAAGCGGGACGGCGGGCAGCCGGGCGGCAACATCCGCAACGTGCTGCTGTTCAACCCCGATCGGGTGGAGTTCGTGGACCGGCCGGGCGGGGACGCCCGGACCGCCGTGGAGGCGGTCGCGGCGGACGGCGGCGTGGAACTGTCCCTCTCACCGGGGCGGATCGAGCCGAACGACTCGGCCTGGGCGAGCAGCCGCAAGCCGCTGATCGGCGAGTTCCGGTTCGAGGGGCAGACCTTCTTCGTGGTCGCCAACCACTTCAACTCCAAGGGCGGTGACGAGCCGCTGCACGGGCGCAACCAGCCGCCGAACCGCACCTCCGAGGCGCAGCGACACCGTCAGGCCGCCCTGGTGAACGGCTTCGTCCGGGAGCTGTTGGCGGTGGACCCGAACGCCAACGTGGTGGTCGCGGGCGACTTCAACGACTTCGAGTTCTCCGAGACGTGGTCGATCCTCACCTCGGGCGGGGCGCTGAACAACCTCATGCTGACGTTGCCGCCCGAGGAGCGCTACACCTACGTCTTCGACGGCAATTCGCAGACCCTGGACGGCATTCTCACCAGCCCGGCCATTCGCGGATTCGACTACGAGCCGGTGCGGGTGAACGCGGAATTCGCCGACCAGGCCAGTGACCACGACCCGCAGATCGTGCGTATCGACACCACCCGCAGCGGAAACGGTGGGGACAACGGCGGCGACAACGGCGGGGACGACGGCAAGGACAAGGACAAGGACAAGGGAAAGAACAAGGACAAGGTGAAGGAGAAGGCGCGGGAGGTGATCCGCGGGGTCATCGACTTCCTGGAGAAGCTCTTCGGACGCCTGACCGGCCGCTGATCCGCGGAACCGGACGCACCGGCCCGGTCCGCTCCCCCGGGGGAGGGACCGGGCCGGTGCGTTGTCAGGCGACGCGCGCCGTGACCAGGGCGGCCACCGAGACGCCCCGGGCCGCCACGGGGCACGGCAGCGCCGCCCCGGCGGGGCCGCGCCCGTCCGGCTCGGGGTCGTGATCGGGGTCGGGGCGATCCGTACCGTCGGGCACCACCCGCAGCGACACCGGGGAGCGGGGCGTCCCGCCGGCCCGCTCCCCGCCCGCCGGGGAACCGCCCCGCAGGAGACGGAGGCCGCCGGCTCGCGGCGGGGGGAACACGCGGTCGATCGTCACGGTGGGGAACCTCCTGGTCGGCCCCGCCCCTCCCGGGGCGGGGCGCCCCGGGAACGGAGGAAACGGGCCGGGAAACGGACTGGGCATCGGTCGGAAGGGCGAACCGGTGGGCGACGGGAGGACACGGGAGGGCTCGGCGGGAAACCGGGGCGGCGGGCGGATGAAACGGCACGACACGGCACGGCACGGTGAATCGCGCCGCGGGGAGGAAACCCACCGGGGAGGATCACGGACCGACCGGCAGGCGCTCAGAAGGTACCGGTCCCGACGCGCCCCATCCCAATTCTTTTCACCCTTTCGAGCGAGGAGAGGGCTTTCGGAATCGCTCGGGGAAACGATTTCCCGGCACTGCGTCCGTCCGCGTGTTCCGCCGGAACGGCCCCCGCCACCCGCACGGGTGAGCCCCCGCCCCGGGGC
>NZ_VKHS01000494.1 GCF_014141525.1 Streptomyces calidiresistens | reverse complement strand
AAGAGACAGGCCCCCGCCCGGGGGCCGGGCACCACACCGATCGGAGAACCTCGTGTTCCACCTTTCCGCCCTGCGCTGCGTCCTCGACTCCCTCGGCCGCCCCATCACGGTCGGCGACATCGTCACCCGCCCCGCCGACGAGGAGAACCCGCAGGCCACCGGCCGCGTGACCAAGGTCGCCCGATACCTCACCATCGAACTCCTCGACCCGACCCAGCCCATCGAGCAGGACACCGACGACGCGGACACGATCAAGGTCGAGGCCGATTCGGTCCGCCTTACCCACATGAACCGGCAGGCCAGCCCGTGGGAGCGCCACGCCGCCTACGCCTAGCAGTGCGCCGCCGACGCCGCCCGCATCGGGCGCCCGCACGACGAAGGGCACTGCGAGGCCGACCGCCTGCTCGCCGAGGGCCTGCTCTACGCCACCCTCGCCCAGCTCCACCGGCCCTGACCCACACCCCCGGCCCGGCCCCCGACCGGGGGCCGGGCACCACACCGAACCCGAGAGAGAGAACCCCATGGCCACTCGCGCCCACTGCCCCCTCGACTGCGGCTTCACCGTCCGGCTCGACCCGAACCTTCCGGAGGAGACCGACGCGCCGGAGAAGCCGGCCCGCACGGACGTCGCCTCGGACGCCATCGTCAAGCACCTCCTGGTGGAGCACCGGATCTCCCGGTCCGAGCTGGCCGGCCTCCAGTACCGGGCGCTCCGCATCTCCTGACCTCACCCCCATCGCCGGCCCGACCCCGCACCAGCGGGGCCGGGCCGGCGCACCGCACCGATCGGAGAACCCATGTCCCGCGCCGCCCGCTTCGCCGCCGTCTACGCAGCCCTCACCGCCAGCCACGAGCTGGCGGACCACTGGGTGCAAACCGACCACCAGTCCGTCCGTAAGGGACTCCATGGGCCCGAGGGCCGGACGGCGTGCCTGCGCCACGTCGCGTCCTACACCGCCACCCAGGCCCTCGCCCTGGCCGCCCTCCGGCGCCTGGACCCCGGCCTCACCCCCACCCGCATCACCGCCGCCCTCGCGATCTCCGCGGTCACCCACTACGTGGCCGACCGCCAGGGCGGGCGCTGGCGCGACCCCAACCCCCGAGGCGTCGCCCGCCTCGCCCACACCATCGGCAAGACCGGCTGGCTCACCCGAGACCCGCACGCCCCGTACCTGATGGACCAGTCATGGCACAAAGCGTGGATCGCGGTGGCCGCGGCGGTCGCCGCCGCAGGCCGGCCCTGACCCCCGGAAGGAACACGCTGATGGCCACGCGCCCGTGCCGCTCCTGCTGGGACCGCCTCCCCAAGGCGACCCGGCGAGCCCTGTCCCACCGCGGCGATTCCGCCCGCGCCCTCGCCCGACTCCGGGCCCTGTACGACCGGATAGACGAGGGCCGGCCGCTGGAGCAGATCACCATCACCTGACCCACCGATCGGCCACCGGCCTACCGGCCCGGCTCACCGTCCGGGCGCGCGGCGTGAAGTGTCGGTCACCGGTATTACGGTGGAACTGCGCTTCACGCACAAGGGGTGTGCCCCCGCCGATTCCCGCGGCGGGGGCACACCCCTCTTCTCGTGCCTGCACCAGGCAGCCCGGCCTACACCACCTCCGTCCCCTCCTCTTCGCCGTCGTCCGGCCGGCGTGCGGAAGCGTCCCGCTCCACCGTGTACGCCACCGCGAACCGCTCAGCCGGCATCCTGGTCTCGTTGACCTCGGCCACCAGCTCCCGGCCGTCCGAGCGCACCGTCGAAGTGCGGGTCACCACCAGCACCGGCGCACCCACCGGCAGCCGAAGACGCTCCCGCTCCTCTTCCGAAGCAGGCCGTGCGGAGATCGTCTCCCGCCACTCGATCGCACCCAGCACCTCCTCGATCCGGTCGTAGATCCCGCCCGGCCCCGTGTCCGCAGCACGCAGTGCGGGGATCGCGTCCGCCAGGGCCAGGGTGATGTAGCTCGTCGCGAGCTGCTCCGCAACCGTCGCGCCGGCCGGGCCCATCCCACGATCCCGCACGATGACGTCCTGGCCCCGAGGGATCCCGAGGAGATCGGCGACGTGCCCGGGCGGAACACCCAGACCCCGGCTCGGCTCGCCGACCGCCCGCCACGACTTCGCGTTCTGGTCGAAGTAGTAGCCGAGCTGGTCGCGGTAGACGTGGCGGTCGCGCACCACGACGGTCTGCTCGGGGGGCCGGCGCGCGATCGCCGGCCGCCGCGGACGGGGAGTTGCCCAGCCCCCAGAGGCCAGCAGCCGGAGCGCCTGGAGCGCCGTCCCCGGCGCCACCCCCCACTCCTCCGCAAGGGCCTTGCCAGTCGGCAGCTCCTCGCCCTCCTCGATACGCCCGGCCTCGATGTCCCGCCGTAGAGCTTCCGCGATGTCCCGGTGCCCCCCCGATGGGGGCTTCCGCCCTCTCTGTCCCATACACACCTTCCGTGAACTAGTGCAGGCATCTTGAAATAGTGTAGCCTGCTCTTGCGTACAGAGAAGCCCCGGAGCGCTGGCACGCCACCGGGGCCGACCCACCCCTTACACCCCAGATGAAGGAGAGGATCCGTGGATCACTGTAGCCCCGCTGCACCAGCTCAGCCGGCCGACGACATCGGCCTCAACCCCACCGGCCGACCCCGCCGCAGCAGCGCCGGCACCCGCCGACGCAAGGCCAAGCGCAACACCACCCGTCGAGCCGGGAGCGAGAGCGCCTGATGGGCCTCTTCCGCCGCCACAAGTGCGACTGGACCGACATCCACGCCCCCGGCAGCACCCAGCCCTCCGGCCTCCAGCAGTGCCACCGCTGCCACAGCACCCGCACCAAGCCCCAGCAGGAGGCCCGCCGATGAAGAACCAGCAGCCCTGCGAGCGGTACGCCAACGAGGAGCAGGAAAGGGCCGACAACCTCCTCCAGCGCATCACGGAGATCAAGGACAACCCCGCCTTCACCACCGAGCTGTGGCAGGCCGGCTACCACGACGCCTCCGCGAACGCTGCCGCCCACACCGAACAACCCCGAGAGTGGCGCCGATGAGCAACACCGACACCGAGCCGAAGCTCTGGACCTGCCGCCACTGCCGAACCGAGGACGAGCGCTACGGGATCTGCCAGGCGTGCGGCAAGGAAATGCAGGGCTGACCGGATGCGCCTCACCTCCCGACCCACCCTCACCGCCGCCTTCGTCGCTCTCACCGCGGTGGCCCTGCTCGCGGGCCTGTACCCGGCAGCGGTCGTCACGGCCGGGTGCGCCGCGATCTCCTGGGCCACCCACCGAACCCGATAACCCAACCCCCGCCCCCGGCCACCCGGCCGGGGGCACCACCCCGGAAGGGAACCTCCGTGTCCACCACCCGCAGCATCACCGCTGACCGCAGCGGCCCGATCACCATCGACGCCAGCCTCCTGGGCCACGGCGGCACCATCACCGTCCGCGCCGCAGCCGACTGCGAGCGCGCCACCCTCACCATCACCACCACCGACCAGGACGGCCCGGCCGCCGACGCCGTCCGAGACGCCACCCTGCGCAGCGACCACGGCCTGGTCGCCAACGTCCAGGGCAAGGGCGACACCGGCGGCACCACCGTCATCACCGGCAGCGGCCGGGGCACCCACGTCGTCCAGAACTTCGGCACCGTCACCGGCCGGGTCGTCGGCCTCCAGATCGGCGGCAACGTGGTCGGCGGGAACATCAACGTCGGCGGCGGCGACGTCTTCGTCAACGGCGTCCGGGTCAGCGGCCAGAACGCCACCATCATCCAGGGCAGCGCCCCGATCGAGATCACCGCCACGGTCCCCGAGGGCTCCTCCCTCCTGGCCCGAACCCACTCCGCGGACGTCCGGGCCGAAGGCGCCATCCTCAACGTCAGCGCCCACACCCAGTCCGGCGACGTCACCACCGGCCACGCCGCCAAGGTCACCGCCTCCACCCAGTCCGGTGACGTCCGGGTCGAGAAGGCCGCCCACATCAACGCCAAGACCCAGTCCGGGAGCCTGCGCCTCGGGCGCACCGACGTGGTCGAGGGCTCCTCAATGTCCGGCGACATCACCATCAGCGACTTCGGCGGCACCGCCCACCTCAAGAACATGTCCGGCGACATCCGCATCCACGCGACCGCCGGCGGCGACATCACCGCCTCCACCATGTCCGGCGACGTCACCGTCACCGCCACCCAGGACGCGCTCACCGACGACCTGAACGTCCAGGCCAACAGCATGTCCGGCCGCGTCAACACCCCGCCCCGCCGCCCCGGCAACGC
>NZ_VKHS01000493.1 GCF_014141525.1 Streptomyces calidiresistens | reverse complement strand
GGCGAGGGGCAAGATGGAGCGGTGACCCTCATCGACCGGCTCTCCGAGTCCAACGACCCCGACGACCTCTTCGACGCCTTCTCCTCGTGGGCCGAGGAACGGGGGATCACGCTCTACCCCGCCCAGGAGGAGGCCCTGATCGAAGTGGTCTCGGGCGCCAACGTCATCCTGGCGACCCCCACCGGTTCGGGGAAGTCGCTGGTCGCGGCGGGCGCGCACTTCGCCGCCCTGGCCCGGGACGAGGTCACCTTCTACACCGCGCCGATCAAGGCCCTGGTCTCGGAGAAGTTCTTCGAACTGTGCAAGATCTTCGGCACCGAGAACGTGGGGATGCTGACCGGTGACGCCTCGGTCAACGCCGACGCACCGGTGATCTGCTGCACCGCCGAGGTGTTGGCCTCCATCGCGCTGCGGGACGGCGCGAACGCCGACATCGGCCAGGTGGTGATGGACGAGTTCCACTTCTACGCCGAACCCGACCGGGGCTGGGCCTGGCAGATCCCGCTGCTGGAACTGCCGCAGGCGCAGTTCGTCCTGATGTCGGCGACCCTGGGCGACGTCACCCGGTTCGAGGAGGACCTGACGCGGCGCACCGGCAGGTCGACCGCGGTGGTGCGTTCGGCGACCCGTCCGGTGCCGCTGTCCTACGAGTACCGCGTCACCTCCATGACGGAGACCCTGACCGAACTGTTGGAGACCCGCCAGGCGCCGGTCTACATCGTGCACTTCACCCAGGCGCAGGCGGTGGAGCGGGCCCAGGCGCTGATGAGCATCAACATGTGCACCCGGGCCGAGAAGGACGCGATCGCCGAGTTGATCGGCAACTTCCGTTTCGCCACCGGCTTCGGTCGCAACCTCTCGCGCTGGGTTCGGCACGGGATCGGGGTGCACCACGCGGGGATGCTGCCCAAATACCGGCGGCTGGTGGAGAAGCTGGCCCAGGCCGGTCTGTTGAAGGTGATCTGCGGCACCGACACCCTGGGGGTGGGGGTGAACGTGCCGATCCGCACGGTGCTGTTCACCGCGCTGACCAAGTACGACGGCAACCGGGTGCGGACCCTGCGGGCGCGGGAGTTCCACCAGATCGCCGGGCGGGCCGGCCGGGCCGGGTTCGACACCGCCGGATTGGTGGTGGCCCAGGCCCCCGAGCACGTGGTCGAGAACGAGAAGGCGCTCGCCAAGGCCGGGGACGACCCGAAGAAACGCCGCAAGGTGGTCCGCAAGAAGGCGCCGGAGGGCTTCGTCAACTGGAGCGAGGACACCTTCACCAAGCTGATCGCCGCCGATCCGGAGCCGCTGACCTCGCGCTTCCGGGTCACCCACGCGATGCTGCTGGCGGTCATCGCGCGGCCGGGCAACGCCTTCGACGCCATGCGTCGGCTCCTGGAGGACAACCACGAGCCGCGCCGGCAGCAGTTGCGGCACATCCGACGGGCCATCGCCGTCTACCGCTCGCTGGTGGACGGCGGGATCGTGGAGCGGTTGCCGGAACCGGACGCGGAGGGCCGGATCGTGCGGCTGACGGTGGACCTGCAGGCCGACTTCGCCCTCAACCAGCCGCTGTCCACCTTCGCGTTGGCCTCCTTCGAGCTGTTGGACCCGGAGTCCGAGGGCTACGCGCTGGACATGGTCTCGGTGATCGAGTCGATCCTGGACGACCCGCGTCAGATCCTGGCCGCCCAGCAGAACAAGGCGCGCGGCGAGGCGGTCGCGGCGATGAAGGCGGACGGGGTGGAGTACGAGGAGCGGATGGAGCGGCTGGCCGACATCACCCATCCGCAACCGCTGGCCGAGCTGCTCTTCCACGCCTACGGGGTCTACCGCAAGAGCCACCCGTGGGTGGGCGACCACCCGCTGTCCCCGAAATCGGTGGTGCGGGACATGTACGAACGGGCGATGACCTTCTCCGAGTTCGTGTCCCACTACGAGTTGGCCCGGACCGAGGGCATCGTGCTGCGCTATCTGGCGAGCGCGTACAAGGCGTTGGAGCACACCGTCCCCGACGACCTGAAGACGGGCGAACTGCAGGACATCATCGCCTGGTTGGGCGAGCTGGTCCGCCAGGTGGACTCCAGCCTGCTCGACGAGTGGGAGCAGTTGGCCAACCCGAACGAGAACGAGACCGTGGAGGAGGCCCGGGACCGGGCCGAACAGACCCGTCCGGTCACCGCCAACACCCGGGCCTTCCGGGTGCTGGTGCGCAACGCGATGTTCCGACGGGTGGAGCTGGCGGCCCTGGGCCGCACGGCGGAGCTGGGCGAGTTGGACCGCGGGTCCGGGTGGGACTCCGGGGCCTGGGAACGCGCGATGGAGGGGTACTGGGAGGAGTACGACGAACTGGGCACCGGGGCGGAGGCCCGCGGGCCGGCCCTGCTCGGCATCGAGGAGGCCGCGGCCGAGGGGGTGTGGCGGGTGCGGCAGACCTTCGCCGATCCGGCCGGGGACCGGGACTGGGGCATCTCGGCAGAGGTGGACCTGGCCGCCTCGGACGCGGAGGGACGCGCGGTGGTGCGGGTGACGGACGTCGGCCGGTTGTGATCGGGGGCTCCCGTCATCGGCGGGTGCCGCCGGATCGGGACCACCCGGGCACGTCGGGGGCGCGCGGAGAGTTCTGTGCGCCCCCTGCGCTCCCGTTTCCCCCCGGGACGTGCCGGTGGGGGATGCCGGCGACACCGTGCGTCGCCGGCGGGAAACGCGGAAGCCCCTCCGGCGGGCGTCCGGAGGGGCCTGGTGGTACGGAGTGCGCCGGTGGGCGCGAGGGTCCGCGACCCGTAGGGGGCTCCGTCGGGAACCCCGTCGCCCTCCCCGCGGGAGAGCGGGCCCGGAGCCCCGGGGGCGGGTCACGCCTCGCGCGCGGCCAGTCCCATGTGCTCGCCGACCTTGTTGACCAGCAGGGTCATCTCGTATCCCACCTGCCCCAGGTCGGCCTCGGGGCCGGCGAGCACGCACAGGCAACTGCCGTCCCCGGCCGAGCTCACCATCAACACCCCGTCGTCGAACTCGATCATCGTCTGCCGCACCCCGCCACAGGCGAAGTGCGTGCCCACCCCTTTGGCCAGGCTGTGCAGGCCGGAGGCCACCGCGGCCAGGCGTTCGGCGTTGCCCCGGTCCAGTGCCCGGCTCGTCGAGGTGACCAGGCCGTCCCCGGACAGCAGCAGGACGTGGCGGACCCGGGGCAGGCGCTCCCCCAGGTCGTCCAGCAGCCAGTCGAGTGTGGTGCTCAGTGCCATCCCCAGCTCCCCGTTCTCCGTAGGTGACTGCGATGCCAGCCTTCCCCGGGACGGGTGCGGGGGCAACCGTCCGTGCACAGCGCATCGCGTCACGTCCGGGGCGCCCCCGGGCCCGGGGACGGGTCCCGGGGGGCCCGGGAGGACGGGAAGGGCGCGTCCGGGGCGGTCAACAGCGCCCCCGGAAGCAGCACCGAGACCGTGGTGCCCCGGTGGGGGGAGGATCGGAAGTCCACCAGGAGGCCGCGTCGGCGGGCCAGCCTACCGACCACGAACAGTCCCAGTCGATCGCCGCCGGGCGGAAGGTCCTCCCCCGGTGTTCGCGCCCCCCGCGCCCGCGCCCCGGCGATCTCGAGGTCGGCGGGGGACATGCCGGAGCCCGCGTCCTCGATCCGCAGCAGGTGGCCCCCGGTGACGGCGCGGTCGGTGACGCGGACCCGGGTGTCCACGGGGGAGAACCGGGTGGCGTTCTCGAGCAGTTCGGCGAGGAGGTGGACGACGTCCGTCGCGGCGTGGCCCGGCAGGGAGGGGCGTGGCGCGCCGACGAGATCGACCCGTCGGTAGTCCTCGATCTCACCGATCGCCGCCTGCACCACGTCCGCCAGGGGCACGGTCCCGCGCCGGGTGCGGGTGGGGGCTCCGCCGGCGAGGATGATGAGTGATTCGGTCTGTCGCCGCATCCGGGTGGAGAGGTGGTCGAGGACGAAGAGTTCCTCCAGCGCCGCGGGGTCGTGGGTGCGGCGCTCCATCTCGTCGATGTGGGCCAGTTGACGGTTGACCAGGCATCTGGCACGACGGGCCACGTTCACCACCGCCCGGCGCACGTCCCCCGCCGGGTGGTCGGTCCCGCCCCGGGGGGCGGGCGCCGTCCGCCGCGCCCGGACCACCACTGCCTCCATGGCCTCCAGCGCCTCCCGCACCTCCACGATCTCCCGGAGGGGCGTTTGCGGGAACACGCTCGGGAGACGGTGCGGGAGGGCCCGCAGGCCGGGAGGGGAGCGTCGCGGCGCGGGGGCCCCGGG
>NZ_VKHS01000492.1 GCF_014141525.1 Streptomyces calidiresistens | reverse complement strand
CCCACCCACCGCGCGTACACTCCCCCTCATGCCGCGCCCGCGTTCCGGTCGCCTGACGGCCGTCGCCGACCTGCACGTCCGGTACCCCGAGAACCGCGCCCTCGCCGAGTCCCTGCGCCCCGAGCGCCCCGACGACTGGCTCCTGGTCGCCGGTGACGTCGGCGAATACCACGAGGATGTCGCCCGCACCCTGCGCCTGCTCGCCGACCGCTTCCGGACGGTGGTGTGGGCCCCGGGCAACCACGAGTTGTGGACGCCGAGGGACGACCCCGACACCTCGCGCGGCGTGGAGCGCTACCACCGACTCGTGACCCTCTGCCGCGAACTGGGCATCCACACCCCCGAGGACCCGTACCCCCTCTGGGAGAGCGGGGACGGACCGGTGGCGATCGCCCCCCTCTTCGTGCTCTACGACTACACCTGGCGGCCGCCCGGCGCCCGCGACCGCGACCACGCCCTGGAGATCGCCGGGAAGGCCGGGATCATGGGCACCGACGAGGCTCTGCTCCACCCCGACCCGCACGCCGGGCGCGACGCCTGGTGCGCCGAGCGCGTGGCCTACACCGAGCGCCGCCTGGCGGAACTCCCGCACGACCTGCCCACCGTGCTGGTCAATCACTTCCCGCTGATCCGCGAGCCGGTCCGCATCCTGCGGTACCCCGAGTTCGCCCTGTGGTGCGGCACCGACGCCACCGCCGACTGGGCGCACCGCTTCCGCGCCCGTGCCGTGGTCTACGGCCACCTGCACATCCCGCGCCTCATCCACGCCGACGGCGTGCCGCACATCGAGGTCTCGCTGGGCTATCCCCGGGAGTGGGGGCCGCGACCGGCGCCGCCCCGACTGCCGGTGGAGGTGCCCCTGGCCCCCGCCCCCGCGAACCGGGGTCTCCCGGACACCGGCCGGCCCGACCGACGGGCCCGAACGGGGCCGGGGTAGTAGAGTCGGTGACCGTGTCGAAGCCCGATGGTCTCCTCGTGGACATCGCAGCCGCCGTGGAGGCGGAGCAGAGCAACCAGATGGCGCTGACGGTCGTCGTGCAGGGCGCCGTCATCACGGGCCGGTTGGCCCCCGAGGCGGTGTGGCGGCGAAGAGTCGCCGAGGTCCTGCGGGACTCGGACCGCCTCGGCGCCTTCTCCCCGGTGCTGGAACCACCGGGCGAACCGTCGAAGGAACCCGAACACCTGCACTTCCACGTCGCCCGCATTCTCCAGGGCGGCTACGGCATCCCCACCACGGGTGGCATGTACCGCATCGCCATCGCGGACGTGGGCGCCTGGACGCTGGGCGACGTCGGCTACACCGACTCCTGACCCCGTCGGCGGCGGGACGGGAGCCCCGCCCGCCGCCGACCCGCTCCGGTCACGGCCTCCGGCCCCCACCGGCCGCCTCGCCGGCCCGGCGGGTGAGCAGGCCGCCGTCGAGGTTGCGCACGTCCCGGCCGTGTCCGGCGAGGATCCGTGCCGCGACGTGCCCCCGCGCGCCCACCCGGCAGTACACGATCACCCGGGAGTCGGGCGGCACCTCACCGAGCCGTTCGCGCAGCTCGTCCACCGGGATGTTCACCGCCCCCGGCAGGGCCCCGGCGGCGTACTCGGCGGGTGTGCGCACGTCCACCAGTGTCGCGCCGGCCTCCCGCGCCGCGTCCACCTCGTGCCACTGCACGGTCCGGGCGGTGCCGTCGGCGAGGTTCTCCGCGATGTGGCCCAGCATCGTGATCGGGTCGCGCGCCGCCCCGTAGGGCGGTGCGTAGGCCAGTTCGATGTCGGCCAGGCGCGGGGCGGGCAGTCCGGCGGCCATCGCCGTGGCCAGGACGTCGATCCGCTTGTCCACGCCCTCCCCGCCCACCGCCTGCGCGCCGAGGATCCGCTCGCTGCCCGGCTCCACCAGCAGCTTGAGCGACATCGGCTCCGCGCCGGGGTAGTAGCCGGCGTGCGAGGCCGGGTGGGTGTGGATCACCCGGTGGGGCCGCCCGGCGGCCCGCAGCCGGGTCTCCGACCAGCCGCAGGCCGCGACGGTGAGGTCGAGGACCCGCAGGATCGAGGTGCCCGCGCAGGGGCGTGCCGCCACGGGTCGGTCGAGGATCGCGTCGGCGGCCAGCCGGCCGTGTCGGTTGGCGAGGTTCGCCAGCGGGATGAGCACCGGCTCCCCGGAGAGGGCGTCGCGCTTCTCCGCCGCGTCGCCCACGGCGAGGATCCGCGGGTCCGAGGTGCGCATCCGCTCGTCCACGGCGATGCCGCCGCGCGGGCCGATGACCAACCCGGCGGCCCGGGCCAGGTCGATCTCCGGGCGCACACCCACCGCGAGCAGCACCAGGTCGGCGGGCAGTCGCTCCCCGTCGGAGGTCTCCACGGCGTCCGGCGGCACCCGCACCACCTTGGTACCGGTGCGGATCACCACGCCGTGCCGGGCCAACTCGGCCGCGGGTGCGACGGCCATCTCCGGGTCCAGGTGCGGCAGGATCCGATCGGCGAGTTCCACCAGGGTGACACCGAGGCCCCGCAGCCGCAGGTTCTCGGCCGTCTCCACGCCGATGAAGCCGCCGCCGATCACCACGGCGGTGCGGGCCCCGGTCCCGAGGCGCTCCAGCACGCGGTCGGTGTCGGTGACGTCCCGCAGGGTCAGGGCCCGCTCGACGCCGGGGACGTCGGGGACGACCGGCCGGGCGCCCGGGGCGAGCACCAGACGGTCCCAGCCCTCCTCGTACTCCTCCCCGGTGGTCAGGTCGCGGACCAGCAGGGTGCGGGCCTCCCGGTCCACGGCCAGCGCCTCGTGCCGCACCCGGATGTCCAGGGCCAGCCGCGCGGACAAGGAGGCGGGGGAGTGGGGGAGGAGTGCCTCCCGCTCCGCGATCACCCCGCCGACCCGGTAGGGCAGGCCACAGTTGGCGTAGGAGACGTGCGGGCCGCGTTCGAGGACGACGATCTCCGCCGACTCGTCCAGGCGGCGCAGTCGGGCGGCGGTGGACATGCCGCCCGCCACCCCTCCGACGACGATGGTCTTCACGTGGTGCTCCCCGGGCCGAGGCTCGCATACCCCTATGGGTATGATCCGACGTTCCCGAGCGTACGGGGGGCGGACCGCGACCACAGGTGCGCACCGGGCCCGCCCCGGGGACCGACCGGCCCTACGCGGTGACCACCGAGGACCACCCGCCCGCCGGGGCCTGCCCCGGACCCAACCCGCGCAGGTTCTCCAACACCACCGGGTCCTGGGCGTCCAGCCAGTCGCACAACTGTCGGAAGGAGACGAATCGCACGTCGTCCTCCCCGCCCGACCGCTCCGCCATCTCCACCAGCGCCTCCTCCACGGCGTCCATGTAGATGCCGCCGTTCCACTGCTGGAAGTGGTTCCCGATGAACAGCGGCGCGCGATTGCCCGCGTGCGCCCGTTCGAACCCCGCGACGAACGCTCCCCGCGCCTCGTCCCGCCACGCCCCGTGCCGCGCCGGATCGCCCTGCGTGCCCCCCGACTGGTTGACCATGATGTTGTAGTCCATCGACAACACCTCGAAGGAGCGCCCCGGGAACGGCACCAGTTGCAACGGCAGGTCCCAGATCCCGCCGCGCCGCTCCGGCCACACCTGGTGCCGCCCCGGCGAACTCGCGTCGTACCGCCATCCCAGCTCCGCCGCCGTCGGCAACAGGTTGTCCTGCCCCAACAGGCACGGCGTCCGACCCCCCACCAACTCCCGCCGGTAGTCGAACGGCAACGGCTCCAACTCCTCGAACCCGGTGTTCGTGCGCCACTCGGTGACGAAGCCGATCGCCTGCTCGATCTCGTCCCGCCACTCCTCCGGGGTCCAGTTCGCGACCGACCCCGAGCCCGCGCAGAAGTGGCCGTTGAAGTGCGTGCCGATCTCGTGCCCGTCCAACCAGGCCGTCCGCAGGTGGCGGATCGTCTCGCGGATCGCCCCGTCCGAGAGGTACCCGATGTCCGAGGCTCCCGGCGCGTTGCGCGGCGGCAGGTACCGCTCCTTCCGCGCCTCCGGCAGCAGGTACAGGCCGGACAGGAAGAACGTCATCGCCCCGCCGATCTCCTCCGCCACCCCCAGGAACCGGCCGAACAGCCCGTCGTCCAACGCCGCGGCCCCGTCCCACGACACCACCACGAACTGCGGGGGCCGCTCCCCGGCCTCCAGTCGCCGCACCTCCGGCTGCCGGGGCTGCGGCCCGGTGTCGGCCGTCGAACCGTCCCCGATGAGATGCGGGTTCTCCGTGCTCGGCCCCGGGTCCACGGTCTCCCCGCCCCCC
>NZ_VKHS01000491.1 GCF_014141525.1 Streptomyces calidiresistens | reverse complement strand
GTCCCGAACCCCTCGGCCCGTTCCCCGCGTGCGGGTCGACCGGCTCCCGCCCCCACCGCCGTCGGCCTGGTGCTCGGTTACCTGGCGGACCGGCTGTTCGGCGATCCGCGCCGCGGCCACCCCGTGGCCGGCTTCGGCCGCGCGGCGGGCGCCCTGGAGAAGCCGTTGTGGCGTGACCACCGGGCCGCCGGGGCCGTTTTCACCGCGCTGTGCGTCGGCGGGGTCGTCGTACCCGCCGCCCTGGTGGCACGCCGCCCCGGGCCGGCGGGACGCACCGCCCTGACCGCGGCGGCCGGCTGGGCCGTGCTGGGCGGGACGAGCCTGGGCCGGGAGGCGCTGCGCGTGGGCGCCGCACTGGAGGCGGGCGATCTCGGCACGGCCCGGGAGCTGCTGCCCCGCTTGTGCGGACGCGACCCGGCGGCGTTGGACGCGGACGGCATCGCGCGCGCCGTGGTGGAGTCGGTGGCCGAGAACACCTCGGACGCCGTGGTCGGCGCGCTGGTGTGGGGCGCGGTGGCCGGTGTGCCCGGCCTGGTCGGGTTCCGCGCCGTGAACACCCTGGACGCGATGGTGGGTCACCGCTCGCCCCGGTACGCGCGGTTCGGGTGGGCCTCGGCCCGGGCCGACGACCTCGCGGGGCTGCCCGGCTCCCGCCTGACCGCCCTGTTGGCGGCCGCGGTCGGCCCCGACCCCCGCGGCGCGCTGCGGGCCCGCCGCGCCGACGGTGGACGACACCCGAGCCCGAACGCCGGTCCGGTGGAGGCCGCCTTCGCCGGCGCGCTGGGGCTGCGGCTGGGGGGCACCCTCTCCTACGGCGGGCGGGTGGAGCACCGACCCGTCCTCAACGCCGCCGGACGCGCCCCGGAGCCGGGGGACATCGCCCGGGCGGTGCGGCTCTCCCGACGCGTCGGCGCCGCCGCGGTCGCGGTGGCGGCGGCCGGCGCGCTCCTTTCGGAAACGGTCGGCGGACGGCGCGCGCCCCGCGAACGGCCCGACCGCCGGGCACACCGGGCACACCGGGCACACCGTCGAGGGGGCAGGACCCGTGGATGACCGGGACACCCGGGGAACCGGGACGGGCGGCGCCCTGCTGGTGGCCGGCACCACCTCGGACGCCGGCAAGAGCGTCGTGACCGCCGGCATCTGTCGCTGGCTGGCCCGGCGGGGCGTGCGGGTGGCTCCGTTCAAGGCGCAGAACATGTCGCTGAACTCCTTCGTCACCGCCGACGGGGCGGAGATCGGTCGCGCGCAGGCGATGCAGGCCGCGGCGGCTCGGGTGGAGCCGAGCGCGCTGATGAACCCGGTGCTGCTCAAACCCGGTGGCGACCGCACCAGTCAGGTGGTGCTGATGGGTCGCCCGGTGGGCGAGTTGAGCGCGCGGGGCTTCCACGACCGACGGCGTGCCATGGTGTTCGACCGGGTGCTGGAGTGCCTGGCCGAGTTGCGGCGCACCCACGACGCGGTGATCTGCGAGGGCGCGGGAAGCCCGGCCGAGATCAACCTGCGGCACAGCGACATCGTCAACATGGGGTTGGCCCGGGCGGCGCGGCTCCCGGTGGTCGTGGTCGGCGACATCGACCGCGGTGGCGTCTTCGCCTCGCTCTTCGGCACCACCGCCCTGCTGTCGGCCGGCGACCAGGAGCTGCTGGCGGGATATCTGATCAACAAGTTCCGCGGCGACCCGGCCCTGTTGGAGCCGGGGTTGGAGAGCCTGCGCGGGGTGACCGGCCGTCCGGTGCTGGGGGTCCTGCCCCACCGGGACGGCCTGGGCATCGACGAGGAGGACGGTCTGCGGCTCTCCGTGCGGGGCACCGTGCGGGAGACGAACACCGCACCGACACCGGGCTCGCGGGTGCTGCGGGTCGCGGTCGTCTCCGTGCCGCTGATGTCCAACTTCACGGACGTGGACGCGCTGGCCGCCGAGCCCGGCGTGGTGGTGCGGTTCTGCGACCGCCCCGAGGAGATCGCCGACGCCGACCTGGTGATCGTCCCCGGCACCCGCGGCACGGTGCGGGCGCTGCGCCGGCTGCGGGAACGGGGTCTGGCGGAGGCGTTGTCGCGCCGTGCCGCCGAGGGGCGACCGATCCTGGGCGTCTGCGGCGGTTTCCAGATGCTGGGCGAACGCATCGAGGACGAGGTGGAGTCGCGCGCCGGCACCGTGGAGGGGCTCGGTCTGCTGCCGGTGCGGATCCGCTTCGACCGGGAGAAGACCCTGGCCCGACCGAGCGGGCGGGCCCTGGGCGAGCCGGTGACCGGTTACGAGATCCACCACGGGGTCGCCGACGTGCGGGGCGGGGAGGCCTTCCCCGGCGGCTGCCGGGTCGGGGCCGTGTGGGGGACCCACTGGCACGGGATGCTGGAGGGCGACGGGTTCCGGCGGGCGTTCCTGCGCCGGGTGGCGGCGGATGCCGGGCGGGACTTCGTCCCGGCCCCCGACACCCGTTTCGCGGCCCTGCGCGAGGAACAGTTGGACCGCCTCGGTGATCTGATCGAGGAACACGCCGACACCGACGCGCTGTGGCGTCTGATCGAGAAGGGCGCCCCGGTCGGACTGCCGTTCGTTCCACCGGGGGCACCGTGAGCCCGCGGCCGGGGCCCTCCCCGGCCGCGGCACCACCCCCGGGGGCTTCCGGGAACGGGGACACGAGCACGGGGACGACCCGACCGAACGGGGCGGCCCGAACAACCGGCACAACCGGCGAAAGGGTGGGCATGGGAGAGCCGAGGACGGCGGACGGCGACGAGCGGGGCGGCACGGGCTATCCGTTCACCGCCGTGGTGGGCATGGAGGATCTGCTGCTGGGGTTGCTGCTGAACGCGGTGAACCCGGCGATCGGCGGCGTCCTGGTGCGCGGTGAGAAGGGCACCGCCAAGAGCACCGCCGTGCGGGCGCTGGCCGCGCTGCTGCCCCCGGTGACGGTGGTGCCCGGCTGTCGCTTCGCCTGCTCGCCGACGGAACCCGACCCCGGGTGCCCCGACGGCCCCCACGAGCCCGGCGGCCCGGGCACGGTCCGCCGGGGACGCATGGTGGAACTCCCGGTGGGCGCCGCCGAGGACCGGTTGGTCGGCTCGCTGGACATCGAGCGGGCGCTGACCGACGGCGTGAAGGCGTTCGAGCCCGGGCTGTTGGCCGAGGCGCACCGGGGCGTGCTCTACGTGGACGAGGTGAACCTGCTCCACGACCACCTGGTGGACATGCTGTTGGACGCCGCCGCGATGGGCTCCTCCCGGGTGGAGCGGGAGGGGGTCTCGGTCCGGCACGCCTCACGGTTCCTGCTGGTCGGCACGATGAACCCGGAGGAGGGCGAACTGCGGCCGCAACTGCTGGACCGGTTCGGCCTGACGGTGGAGGTGGCGGCCTCCAGGGAGCCGGCCGAACGGGTCGAGGTGGTCCGCCGCAGGCTCGCCTTCGACGCGGACCCCGCCGGTTTCGCCGCGCGCTGGGCGGGCCCGGAGGAGGAGCTGCGCGACCGGATCGCCGCCGCCCGCGACCTGCTGCCCCGGGTGGAGTTGGACGACACCGCGCTGCTGCGCATCGCCGCGGTGTGCGCGGCCTTCGAGGTGGACGGGATGCGGGCCGACATCGTCACCGCCCGCACCGCCGCCACCCTGGCCGCCTGGGACGGCCGCACCTCGGTGACCGTCGCCGACGTGCGTCGGGCCGCGCTGCTGGCCCTCCCCCACCGGCGGCGGCGCAACCCCTTCGACGCGCCGGGCCTGGACGAGGACCTGCTGGACGAGGTCCTGGACCGCCACCCGGACCCGGAGGACCCCGGGGACCCCGAGGGGCCGGATGATCCCGCCGGACCCGACGGACCGGAGGGCCCCGGGGGACCCGGCGACACCGACCGTCCGGAGGATCCGGAGGGCGGACCCGAGGGCCCCGGCGGCCCGGACGGGGACACCGGTCCGGCGGCCGACGACCCGCCGGGGCAGGGGCGCGCCGATGCCCCGGCGCCCGCGGCCACGACGGCTCCCTTCTTGCCGTTGGCCTCGGCCTGGTGACCACCACTGTGGTGACCCCAGGCCCACACCGCCAGGCTGACGGCGAGCGCGCCGACCACGGCGATGATGCCGAACAGGTTGATCGAGCTGACGACGTTCTTCAGGACGGCCAATCCCGGCAGGCCGCCCCCGCTGGGGGTGATCCCCGGGTCGAAGGCGAGGAGGACGTGTTCGGCGAGAGGACTCATGGCTGCGGCAGGACTCCTTGCATACGGGCCGGTGGGTCGGGGCGGGGGAGAGGGAAGGACCGGGC
>NZ_VKHS01000490.1 GCF_014141525.1 Streptomyces calidiresistens | reverse complement strand
CTCGTGGGCTAGGAGATGTGTATAAGATATAGGTGCTGGGCTGCGCGCTGGTCGCCGCCGGCCTGGTCGGCCTCGGGTACGTCGCGCTGGCGACCGTCACCACCGTGCTGCTCTTCGGCTGGTTGCTGCTGTTCGGCGGCTGCGTCGGTCTGCTGCACGCGGTGGCGGCGCGGGGCACGCGGTTCGTGTGGCCCGGTCTGGTGGTGGGCGCGTTGAACGCGGCGGCGGGGATCATCCTCATCCGTTTCCCCGACGTCGGGGCCGAGGGGTTGACGGCCTTCGCGGCGCTGCTGTTCCTGTCGGCCGGTGTGTACCGTCTGGTCGGCGCTTTCGTGGTGCGCGGTCCGCAGACGGTGTGGACGCTGGTGCAGGGGGCCTTCGGGGTGCTGCTGGGGGTGCTGGTGCTGGTGGACTGGCCCGACGGTTCCCGGTACGTGCTGGGGGTCTTCTTCTCCCTCTCCCTGCTCTTCGACGGACTGAGTCTGATCGCGGCGGGTGTCGGTGGTCGTCGACTGATCGGATTGGTCACACCCGGGCCGAATCGGGCGGTCAAGTCCGGTCGGGATACGTCAAAAGACGCAGATATGCGCTGAGTTCCCAACACTGCGTCATGGGGCTCTGGCATGTGCCAACACTCGTAGAGGTGACCCCGAAGAGGAGTCGACCGGAATCCCCGGTCGGCGGGCCGTCACGAGAGGGATGGGTACCGGGCATGATGGACAGCCGAGCGAGTGCTTCGACCCACCACACCGCTCCCGCGCCCGGCGCGGAGGAGGGGGCATGGCGCTTCACCGTCGCCCCCGTGGACGCCTCCGTGCCGCAGATCCGTCGCGCGGTGCGCGAGCTCCTCCGGGAGCGGGGCGCGCCGATCTCCGAGAACCTGCTCCACGGACTGCTCCTGATCCTCTCGGAGCTGGTCACCAACGGTGTCCGGCACGCCGCCCTGCTCACCCCCGAGATCGGGGTGGAGATCGCCTTCGGCGGCGGCTGGGTCCGGGTCTCGGTGGAGGACCGGCACCCCTACCGCCCCACCGCCCTGTACGCCGAGCCCGATCGCGAGCGCACCGGCGGCCGGGGCCTGCTCCTGGTGCGGGAGATCTCCGGCGAGGCCGGCGGCACCTGCGGCGTGGATCCCACCCCGATCGGCGGAAAGGTGATCTGGGCCGCGATGCCGATGGACCTGGTACCCGTGCGCTGAGCCGGTGGAACCGGGGTGCGGTCCCACCGGCCCGACATCGCCCGGGGGAGGGGACTCACCAGCCGCCGGTGCCCCCCGCCACCTCCCGGATGCCCGGCAGGGCGGCGTCCAGGACGGTGCCGAACCAGGCCGAGAACGGCCCCTCGGCACGACGTTCGGCCAGACCCTCCGGCGTCACGAAATCGAACTCGCAGATCTCGGCCGGGTCGGGACGCGGCACGTCCTCCACCCGTCCGGCGAAGAGGTGGTTCCACTCCTGTTCCACCAGCCCGGAGTCCGGGTCGGGGTGGTTGTAGCGCACGGTTCCCACCGCCCGCAGCGAGGCGGGCGCGACACCCAACTCCTCCACCGTGCGGCGGGTGGCGGCCAGGAACGGCGGCTCGCCCGGGTACGGGTGACCGCAGCAGGTGTTGGACCACACACCGGGGGAGTGGTACTTCTCCTTCGCCCGCCGCTGCAACAGCAGGCGTCCCTCCGCGTCGAGCAGGAAGACCGAGAAGGCGCGGTGCAGCAGTCCGGGCGCGCGATGGGCGGCCAGCTTCTCCTCGACGCCGACGGTCCGTCCCCGCTCGTCGACCAGTTCCAGCATGATCGGCTCGGCGGGAGGGGTGGTGCTGCGGGACATGGGAGCCTTTCCGCTCGCGGTGCGGGTCGCGGCCGGGCCGCGGGACGGATCGGGCCGGTGCCCCCGGGGGCGTCCGACCACCCGACCCAGTGTGCCCCACGGCCCCTCCGGGGGGAGGCACCCACCCCCGGGCGCCGTGCGCACGCTCCCGCGCGCCCCGCCCGGGACGGCGGGGGACGGGCCCGCCCGGGGGCGCCGACCGTCAGTGGCAGAGCCCGGCCTCGTGCCGCGCGTGCCCCGCCGGCTCCAGTTGGAAGGTGCAGTGCTCCACCGCGAAGTGCCCGCCCAGGCACTCCCGCAACTCGTGCAGGATCCGTTCGTGTCCCGCCGCGTCCAGCACCTCCGGCGCCACCACCACGTGCGCCGAGACCACCGGCATCCCGGAGGTGATGGTCCACAGGTGCACGTCGTGGACCTCCCGCACTCCCTCCACGCCCAGCATGTGCTCGCGGACCTCCCCCGGATCCACCCCGCGCGGCGCGGCCTCCAGCAGTATCTCCAGGGCCTCCCCGGCCAGTCGCAGGGTGCGCGGCACGATCAATCCGGCGATCACCAGGGAGGCGATCGGGTCGGCGTACTGCCACCCCGTCAGCAGGATCACCACGGCCGCCGCGACCACCGCCAGCGAACCCAGCGCGTCGGCCAGCACCTCCAGGAAGGCACCGCGCACGTTCAGGCTCTCCCGCTGCCCGCGCATCAGCAGCGCCAGCGAGACGCCGTTGAGCGCCAGACCCAGCAAACCGAAGGCGATGGTGAGTCCGCCCGGCACCTCCGCCGGGTTCCGGAACCGGTCGATCGCCTCGATCAGGATGTACCCGCCGACCCCCAGCAACAGCACGCAGTTCAACAGCGCCGCCAGGATCTCCGCCCGGGCCAGACCGAAGGTGCGCCGCGCCGCCGTCGGACGGTTGGCCAGGTGGATGGCGAAGAGCGCGGCGCCCAGGCCGATCACATCGGTCGCCACGTGACCCGCGTCGGCCAGCAGTGCCAGCGACCCGGTCAGGGCCGCGCCGATCGCCTCGGCCACCAGCAGCAGACAGGCGATGCCGAGCGCGATCCACAGCCGGCCCCGGTGCGCCGCGCCGGCCGTGCCCCCGCCTCCCGTGCCGGTGTGGCCGTGGTGGTGTCCGGCTCCCATGCGTCCAGCCTCCGTGCGCGTCGTCGTTCCGGGGTCCGTTCACGCCGGGAGTCCCCGCCGGGCCCCTCCGCACAACGCGACGGCACCCCGGCGCATGCCCGACCGGGACGCCCGGCGAACCGCCGGGGCCGGGCCCAGTGAACTACGCCCCGGGGGTATCGGGCAACGCGACGTCGAAAACCGTTGTCATCCCCTCTGACCTGCGCTTTCGTTCCCCGTCGTGACCTGCGCGGACACCGTGGCGAGTCGTCCCTCCCGGGCCGAGGCGATCATCTCCCGCATGTCGTGCGCGGCGGTGAACCCCAGCACCTCGCGGGCCCGGTCCACCGCCGCCACCACCCGCGCCGGGTCGCCCGCCCGCGGGGGACCGACCACCGGCTCGATGTCCGACCGACCCATCGCCCCGGCCGCCAGCACCGCCAGTTCCCGCACCGACACCCCCGTGCCGGTCCCGATGTTCACCGTCAGGTCCGAACCCGCCGGGGCCGTGGTGAGGTACCGGGCCGCCGCCAGGTGGGCCGCCGCCACGTCCGCCACGTGCACGTAGTCCCGCACGCAGGTCCCGTCGGGCGTCGGATAGCCGTCCCCGTTGATCACCGGGGCCTCGCCCCGGGCCAACCGCTCGAGGAAGATCGGCACGACGTTGGAACGCCCCCGGTCGGCCAGCTCCGGCAGGGCCGTCCCCGCCACGTTGAAGTACCGCAGACAGGACGTGGCGAGGCCGTGCGCCGCGCCCGTGGCCCGCACCAGCCACTCGCCGGCCAGCTTCGTCTCCCCGTACGGGTTCACCGGTCGGCACGGGGTCGCCTCGGTCACCGGCGCGTCGTCCGGTGGCGTGCCGTAGACGGCGGCCGAGGAGGAGAGGAGGAAACGCCCCACCCCCGCCGCCACCACCGCCTCCAGCAGCACGGTGAGGCCGTGCACGTTCTCCCGGTAGTAGAGCAGGGGGTCGGCCACCGACTCGGCGACCTCCTTGCGGGCGGCCAGGTGCACCACACCGTCCACGGAGTGCTCCGCCAGCGTCCGGTCCAGCAGCGCCCGGTCCGCCACGGTGCCCCGCACCAGCGGCACCCCCTCCGGGAGGCGTTCGGCCACCCCCGAGGAGAGGTCGTCCAGCGCCACCACGGACTCCCCGGCCGCCGTCATGGCCCGGGCCACGTGCGCCCCGATGTAGCCGGCGCCGCCAATGATCAGCCACGTCATGCCGGCAGCCTACTGCCGGCCCCCGCCCGGCCCCTGTCTCTTATACGCATCTCAC
>NZ_VKHS01000049.1 GCF_014141525.1 Streptomyces calidiresistens | reverse complement strand
GCCCGGTACCCGGCGGTCCCGGACCGGCCCCCGCCCCGACGGGCACCCCCTCGGGGCGGGCGGGTCACAACTCGGCGAGCAGATCCTGTTTCTTGAGGGAGAACTCCTCGTCGGTGAGCAGCCCGGCCGAGTGCAGTTCGCCCAGGTGCCGGATGCGGTCGGCGATGTCCGCCGGGTCCCGTCGCGGGTCCCTGGGGTTGGGCAGGGCGCTCACCGGACCCCCCGTCCGCTCCACCTCCTGCACCGCGGCCAGCACGCTCGCGGCGAGCGGCAGCGATTCGTGCACCAGCCCGTACCCCAGACCGAAGACCACGGCGGTGGGGTCCTGGTCCGCCGGCAGCGGCGCGGGGGACAGCGGCTTGCCGTCCGGCCCCCGCCGCAACAGGCGCAGGTACCCGCCCTCCAACTCGGGGGAGCGCCATTCCACCCCGGCCAGTTCGGCGACCGCGAAGGTCTGGTCGCCGGCCTTCCACTTGGCGGAGGACGCGCCGGTGCGGAACCAGCGGAAGTCCACGGTGGCCCCGTCGAACGCGACCCGCCCGTCGTACGCCTTGAAGCGCAGCGGTGCCGGCGGGGGATCGACCATGAACTCGTCGGCCTCCTCGCGGGCGCGGGGGCCGAGCCGGGACAGCAACTCCGCCGCGTAGTACCCGGCCGGGGTCTCCCGCTCGGCGGGCAGCACCAGCCGGTAGGGGTCCGCGGCCTCCCGGAGTTGGCCGGCGGCGGCCTCCAGCAACGGGTCGGCCCCGGGTCTGGGGAGGATCCGCAGGACGACGGTGCCCTTCCTGGCACCGGGGCCCAGTTCGACCGAACTCAACGCCTCATGGGGAATGCGACGCTCGCCCAACACGTGGAAGAGCTTCGGCGTGCGGATCCCCCGTTCGAAGCGGATGAGTACGGAATCGGTGTCGAACTCCCAGGAGGAGTGGATTCCGGCCAGCACATCACCCATGCGGGTCATCGTATGCGCCCGGGCCGGCGGATGGACCACCCTCCGCGCACCTCACCGGGGAACACGCTCGGGGGCGTGCGCCCCCCGTCCCCCGGGATGATCCGTGTCACCGGCGTCACGCGTCCGGAATCCGCCCCTCCGCGGGAGGACCCGTTTCCGACCGCCCGGCGGGGGACACGGCCGCGCCGGCCCGACCGCGACGGTTCAGGCGGGCAGGCCGACGGTGGACTCCGGGGTGCACAGCGGGGCTCCCCGGGCACCGGTGACGGTGGTGAGCAGCCCGGTGCCGATGCGGGCGAAGTTGCGCAGGCTGTCGGTGCCCGGTTCGAAGTACCCCGTGTGCCCCCGGGCCGACCCCGAGGCGAGATGGAGGGCCCCGAAGGAGGGGTGGACCGGATCGGTGCCGTGCCCGAGGGGCCCGACGGCCAGGTGCGGCACGTCGCGGATCCAGTCGCCGACCGCCCGGGTGGCCCAGACCCGGGCGTCGGTGCCCAGCCGATCGGCCCGGGAGACCCGCATGCCGGGGCTTCCGGCGACCACGATGTCGCTCACCCGGTCGGACAGGCGATCGGCGGCCAGCCCGCAGACCACCGAGCCGTAGGAGTGGCAGAAGAGCGCGACGGGGGCCTCGCCGGGCAGCCCCTCCACGGCCCGCACCAACCGGTCGGCGCCCTCGGCGGCCAGCTCCCCCGTGGCGGCGGAGACGCCCACCCCGCGCGGGGTGGTGTAGTCGGCCCAGGCGATGACCGCCGACTCCCGGTCGGGGTCGGCCGCGGTCTGCTCGGCGTGGAGCGCCTCCGCCATCCCCACGGGGGAGCGGTACCGCATCCGGGTGCGCTCGAAGGTCAGCAGATCGGTGTCCACCCCCGGCACGACCACGGAGATCCGGTGGGCGGTGTCCAGGTCGCCGAACACCTCGGCCGCCCGACCGCCGCCGGAGGGGTCGAAGGAGAGGATCCGCCGGTCCTCGCGCAGCAGCGAGGCGTAGCGGTTGGCCAGGCGGCCGGCGTGGTGGCGTCCGGCGGCCGACAGCCGTTCGTCATCGGTGCGGGCGAGTTCCTCCTGTCGTGCCCGGTTCAGCGCGTGCCGGTTGGCGGCGTACCGCACCTCGGCCGGGACCCCGTCGAGGTTGCCGACCACCTCCGGGTGGCGTTCGGCCAGCACCATCCACTTGCGGTGCCCCATGGAGGCGAAGAAGGAGGCGATCCGTTCCGGGGAGGAGGTGACCGAGGGCAGCTCGGCACCGCCGATGGCGTCGCGGTTCCAGGCCATCAGGCGCTGGGTGCGGGGGTCCGGCGTACCCGGTTCGCCGCTGGTGATCCAGCCGGAGGCGGCCAACACGGTGAAGACGACGGCCAGCGGCAGCAGGACGCGCCGCAGGAGGCCGGGGAATCGGACGGCGCGGCGGCCGACCGGTGCGGGGGGAGGGTTGATGTTCGACACTGCTCCCGCATCCTACGATCGTTCTGTCGGAAATAAACCCTTCGGGGCGCGGAGTCCGCTTCGATGTGATCCGGGTCATTCCCGGGGGTGACCGCCGATCGGATCCGGGCGACCCGGTTCCGGGAATGACGGGAAGCGTACGCGGACGGCAACGAAAAGACAACGACGGCGCAACGGAAGGACAACGGAAGGGCCACGACCGGGTGTCGGACGTGCGCCGGGAGGGGGCGGGTGTCCGGCCGACCCCTCCCGGCGCGGAGTCGGCAGGGGGTCGGCGCCGGGGCGGGCGCCGGCCCCGCCCCGGCGCCCCGGAGGGGTCAGCCGGTGCCCGCCGGCGCGCCCGGCCGGGCTCCCCCCTCGGGGCCCTCCGCGCCGGTCACCGGATCCCCCGCCGGGGCGGACGTCCCCGCCCCGGCCCCGGGCGCGCCGGCGCCGTTCGCCGGTGCGATCCGCCGCTGCGCGGCCAGTTCCGCGCGCAGGGCGCGCACCTCGTGCGTCAGCGCCTCCAGGGCGGCGTCCCGCCGCCGGGAGTCCTCGTCGGATTCGTCGAAGCGGGAGATGAACCAGGCGGCGATGTTGGCCGTCACCACGCCCAGCAGCGCGATGCCGGAGAGCATCAGCGCGATCGCCAGCAGTCTGCCGATCCCGGTGGTCGGCGCGTGGTCCCCGTAGCCCACCGTGGTCATGGTGGTGAACGCCCACCACACGGCGTCACCCGGGGAGTGGATGTTCGAGTTCGGGGAGTCCCGCTCCACTTCCAGGACCGCGAGCGAACCGAACATCACCAGGCCCGCACAGCACCCCGCCACGTAGACGGTCAGCTGGACGCGCGAGGCCATCCGGGCCCGCTCCCCGGCGAGCAACAGGGTGGAGACCAGGCGCAGCAGCCGGACCTGGCGCAGCAGCGGCAGGACCACCGCGGCCAGGTCCAACGGGTGCCGGCGCACGAACCGCCACCGCCGCCGGGACAGCACCAGACGGACCAGGTAGTCGGCGGCGAACGTCCCCCAGATCAGCCACTCGGTGATCCGGCACACCCGGTGCACCGCCGCGGGCGCCCCCGGCGCCACGATCGGCACCGCGTACACCGCGCCGAACAGCACCGCCAGCCCCAGCAACGGCAGCTCGGTGCGCCGTTCCCAGCTCCGCCGACCGGGCTCGATCGCGTCCTCCGGATGCGGAGCCGGCAGCCGACGTGGTGGGACCCGGGGGGCGGGAGGGGGCGCGTCCATGTCGGGACATGCTAGGACGCCCGCCCCTCCCGGTACCCGGGCCCCCGGGGAGGGACGACACGCGGCGGGGCCCCGGAACCGGGGAAACGGTTCCGGGGCCCCGCCGCGCGAGGGGTGGTGCCGGCCCTCAGGCGTCGCCGCCCGCCGGACCCGGGTCCGCGGCGGTCACGTCCAGCAGCTGGTACCGGTCGATGGCCTGCTTGAGCACCGAGCGGTCCACCGCGCCGGCCCTGGCCAGCTCGGTCAGCACACCGAGCACGATCGACTCGGTGTCGATGTGGAAGAAGCGGCGGGCCGCGCCCCGGGTGTCGGCGAAACCGAAGCCGTCCGCGCCCAGGGACTGGTAGGGGTTCGGCACCCAGCGGGAGATCTGGTCCGGTACCGCCCGCATCCAGTCGGAGACGGCCAGCACCGGGCCCCCGGTGCCCCGCAGCGCACGGGTGACGTACGGAACCCGCTGCTCCTCCTCGGGGTGCAGCAGGTTGTGCCGCTCGGTCTCCACCGCGTCGCGGCGCAGCTCGTTCCACGAGGTCGCCGACCACACGTCGGCGCGCACGTTCCAGTCCTCGGCGAGGATCCGCTGCGCCTCCACGGCCCACGGCACCGCCACACCCGAGGCCAGGATCTGCGCCGGGATCTCGCCCGCCGTGCCCTCCTTGAACCGGTAGAGCCCCTTGAGCAGGCCCTCCGTGTCCAGGTTCTCCGGCTCGGCGGGGTGGGTGATCGGCTCGTTGTACACCGTCAGGTAGTAGAAGACGTCCTCGGCGTTCTCCCCGTACATCCGGCGCAGACCGTCCCGCACGATGTGGGCGATCTCGAAGCCGAAGGCCGGGTCGTAGGCCACGCACGCCGGGTTGGTGGAGGCCAGCAGCTGGGAGTGGCCGTCGGCGTGCTGGAGGCCCTCACCGGTCAGGGTGGTGCGACCCGCCGTGGCGCCCAGCACGAAACCGCGCGCCAACTGGTCGGCCATCTGCCAGAACTGGTCACCGGTGCGCTGGAACCCGAACATCGAGTAGAAGACGTAGACCGGGATCAGGTGCTCGCCGTGGGTGGCGTAGGAGGAACCGGCGGCGATCAGCGAGGCGGTGCATCCCGCCTCGGAGATGCCGTCGTGCAGCATCTGGCCGGTCGGCGACTCCTTGTAGGCCAGCAGCAGTTCCCGGTCCACCGACTCGTAGGTCTGCCCCAGCGGGTTGTAGATCTTGGCCGTCGGGAAGAGCGAGTCCATACCGAAGGTGCGGTACTCGTCGGGGGCGATCGGCACGAAGCGCTTGCCGATCTCCTTGTCCCGCATCAGGTCCTTCAGCAGCCGCACGAACGCCATGGTGGTGGCGATCTGCTGGTTGCCCGAGCCCTTGCGCAGCGCGGCGTAGGTCTTCTCGCCCGGCTGCGGCAGCGGCTTCGCCCGCACGACCCGGGTGGGCACGTACCCGCCCAGGCCCTTGCGGCGGTCGTGCATGTACTGGATCTCCTCGGAGTCCCGCCCCGGGTGGTAGTACGGCGGGACGCCGCTCTCCAGATCCTTGTCCGCGATCGGCAGGTGCAGCCGGTCGCGGAACCGCTTGAGGTCGTCCACCGTCAGCTTCTTCATCTGGTGGGTGGCGTTGCGGCCCTCGAAGTTCGGACCCAGGGTCCAGCCCTTGACCGTCTGCGCCAGGATGACCGTCGGCTGGCCCTTGTGCTCGGCCGCCGCCTTGTACGCCGCGTAGATCTTGCGGTGGTCGTGACCGCCGCGCCCCAGGTGGAGCAGCTGGTCGTCGGTCATGTCCTCGACCATGCGGCGCAGCCGGTGGTCGTCGCCGAAGAAGTGCTCGCGGATGTAGGCGCCGGTCTCGGTCGCGTAGGTCTGGAACTGCCCGTCGGGGGTGGTGTTGAGCTTGTTCACCAGCACGCCGTCGCGGTCCTGCGCGAGCAGCGGGTCCCAGGTGCGGTCCCAGATCAGCTTGATGACGTTCCAGCCCGCGCCGCGGAAGACCGACTCCAGCTCCTGGATGATCTTGCCGTTGCCGCGCACCGGGCCGTCGAGCCGCTGGAGGTTGCAGTTGACCACGAAGGTCAGGTTGTCCAGGCCCTCGCGGGCGGCCAGGGTGAGCTGGCCCAGCGACTCGGGCTCGTCCATCTCGCCGTCGCCCAGGAAGGCCCAGACCCGGGACTTCGAGGTGTCGGCGATGCCGCGCGCCTCGGTGTAGCGGTTCATCCGGGCCTGGAAGATCGCGCCGAGCGGACCCAGGCCCATGGAGACGGTCGGGAACTCCCAGAAGTCCGGCATCAGCCGCGGGTGCGGGTAGCTGGACAGGCCGTGGGGGGCCTTGGACTTCTCCTGGCGGAAGCCGTCCAGGTGCTGCTCGGAGAGGCGGTCCAGCAGGTAGGCGCGGGCGTAGATGCCGGGGGAGGCGTGCCCCTGGAAGAAGATCTGGTCGCCGCCGTCGCCCTCGTCCTTGCCGCGGAAGAAGTGGTTGAAGCCCACGTCGTACAGCGACGCCGAGGAGGCGAAGGTGGCGATGTGGCCGCCGACGCCGATGCCCGGGCGCTGGGCGCGGGAGACCATCACCGCGGCGTTCCACCGGGTGGCGTTCAGGATCCGGCGTTCGATGTCCTCGTTGCCGGGGAAGAACGGCTCGTCCCGGGTGGCGATGGTGTTGACGTAGTCGGTGCTGCGCATCTCGGGGACGGCCACCCGCTTCTCACGGGCGCGCTCGATCAGGCGCAGCATGAGGTAGCGGGCCCGTTCCCGGCCCCGTTCGCCGACGGCGGCGTCGAGCGAGTCGAGCCATTCCCGGGTCTCCTCGGGATCGAAATCCGGGACCTGGCTGGGAAGGCCGCCAATGATGATCGGGTTGCGATCGGATCCGGAAGCCACGCTGTTCCTTCACTGTGAGGTCGGGAGTGGTGCTGATGTCCTCTGCCTGATGTCGGGCCGCCTTCCATCGTGGACCCCGGAAGGCGAAACGTCATCTCTACCGTGTGGTAACACCCGCTCCGCGGGGTCGCGGGGCGGTGGGACGCCGGCCGGGCCGGAGGTCGGGGGCGACACCGGCGGCCGACGGTCCACCCTACGCCCCGGGCTTCCGGACTGTGAAAGGGTCGTTCCGGTTTTTCCTCCGGTCCGGGCGGGAAGGCGGTTCCCCGAACCGCCCGGCGTCCCCCCGGGGACGGCGCGTGACGGACCTCACCCGCCGTTCGACGGGCGGTCGGGGACACGACGTTTGGGCCCGTGCCCCCGCCGGGTACTTGCGTGATCCGCCCGGCCCGTGTGGACTACCGCACAACCCACGCGCACGCGTGGGGCGACCCGTCACACCGGGCACCACACCGAACAGCACAGGAGGCAATCCGTGAGCGCGACCGCGGACCACGCGGAGGAGCGGACCAACCCGGCGGCCCAGCTGGGTTTCCGGCCCGGACAGGTGGTCCAGGAGCTCGGCTGGGACGAAGATGTCGAGCAGGGGCTTCGCGAGGGGATCGAGGCCCTCACGGGCCAGCCGCTCGTCGACGAGGATTACGACGACGTCGCCGACGCCGTGGTGCTGTGGTTCCGCGAGGACGACGGTGACCTCACCGACGCGCTGGTGGATGCGACCACCCTGATCGATCCGGGCGCACCGGTCTGGCTGCTGACGCCCAAGACCGGCCGGGACGGACACGTCGAGCCCGGTGAGGTCGACGAGGCGGCCCGGACGGCGGGTCTGGCCCAGACCAAGACCATCAACGCCGGGGGGGACTGGGCCGGCAGCCGACTGGTCACGCCCAAGACCACCGCGGGGAAGACCGGCGGGCGCCGCTGAACCGACCGCGGGGCCGGTCGGCGGGGCCGACCGGCCCCGCGGGAACCCGCCGGTCCGCCGCCTGTCGGTGGCCGGGCGTAGGCTGAGGGCCACGGACGCGTCGCCGTCCGCGGACCGTTCGCGTCGGTGAGGGAGCCGACCGGCCCGGCAGCCGAAAGGGAATCCGTCGATGGAGATCACCCCCGGAACCAAGGCGCCCGATTTCGCGCTGCGCAACCAACACGGGGAGATCGTGCGTCTCTCCGACTTCCGGGCGACGGCCGACGGGGCGGGCGGGGCCGGCGGGAACGAGAAGAGCGGCGGGAACGGCAAGAATGTCGTGCTGCTGTTCTACCCCTTCGCTTTCACGGGCATCTGCACCGGCGAACTGTGCGAGGTCAGGGACCGCCTTCCCGCCTTCGTGAACGACGACACCCAGCTGCTGGCGATCTCCAGCGACTCGCCGTTCGCGCTGCGGGTCTTCGCGGAGCAGGAGGGGCTGGAGTACCCGCTGCTCTCCGACTTCTGGCCGCACGGCGAGGTGGCGCGGGCGTACGGCGTCTTCAACGAGGACCGGGGCTGCGCGCTGCGCGGCACCTTCGTCATCGACCGTGACGGCGTGGTCCGCTGGAGCGTGGTCAACGGCATGCCGGACGCGCGCGACCTGGACGCCTACATCGCCGCCCTGGACGCCCTCCGCGAGGAGGTCTGAGACGGGAGCCGCGCCCGGCGGCCGGGGTCCGGCCGCCCCCGCGTCCCCGTCAACCCGTCGCCGGGGCCCCACCCGGTCCGTCGTCCGGCGGCGCTCCCCGGTCCGACGGGCCGCCCCGCGGCCCGTGCGGTCGCCCGCCGGCACGGTTCGACCCCTCCGCCGTGTCCCGCACGCGCCTTTCGTCGCGATTCACGGCTCCCGGGGGAACACCACCGCCCGCCGTTTCCGTTGCAGTGGTGGGATGGCATATTGGGGCCGTCCGATGCCCGCAGCAACGTCTGGAGGAGTACCGTGGCAGTCAGCCTCAGCAAGGGCGGCAACGTCTCGCTGACGAAGGAGGCCCCGAATCTGACCGCGGTCACCGTGGGTTTGGGCTGGGAGGCCCGCACCACCACCGGGGCGGACTTCGACCTCGACGCCAGTGCCCTTCTGGTCAACGCGGCCGGCAAGGTCATGAGTGACCAGCACTTCGTGTTCTTCAACAACCTCAAGAGCCCCGACGGCACCGTCGAGCACCTCGGGGACGAACTGGTCGGTGGCTCCGGTGGGGGCGGCGACGAGGAGGAGATCAACGTCGATCTGGCGGGCATGTCCCCCGAGGTCGACAAGATCGTCTTCCCGGTGTCGATCTACGACGCCGAGAGCCGGCACCAGAACTTCGGTCAGGTGCGCAACGCCTACATCCGCATCATCAACCGTGCCGACGGCGTGGAGCTGGCCCGGTACGACCTCTCGGAGGACGCCTCCTCCGAGACCGCCATGGTCTTCGGCGAGCTGTACCGACACGGCGGGGAGTGGAAGTTCCGCGCCATCGGTCAGGGTTACGCCTCCGGCCTGCGCGGGATCGCCCTGGACTACGGCGTCAACGTCTGACCCCCCGGGGGGCGGGTGCCGACCCGGCGCCCGCCCCGGTCGGGGAGCCGATGCCGCCGTCCCCCCACACCATGCGACACGGCCCACCGGGTCACGACACGCGCCCGCTCCGGACACGGGGTCGGGCGCGCTGCCGGTCGCGGCGGTCGCGGCCGATCCGCGACCGCCTCCCTCGCAGGAGAAACGGGAAAACAAGTGATTCTGAGAACCTTCGGCTGGTCCTTCGCCGTGACCGGCCTGGGCCTGGCGGCGGCCTATTACTTCTGGGGCTGGACCGGCTTCGCCGTCGTCGCGATCCTGTCGATTCTGGAGATCTCGCTCTCCTTCGACAACGCCGTCGTCAACGCCGGAATCCTGAAGAAGATGAACGCCTTCTGGCAGCGCATCTTCCTCACGATCGGCATCCTCATCGCCGTGTTCGGCATGCGCCTGGTGTTCCCGGTGGCCATCGTCGCCGTCACCGCCGGAGTGGGGCCGGTGGAGGCGGTGCGGCTCGCGCTCAACGAGCCGGACACCTACCAGGAGATGGTCACCGACGCCCACCCGTCCATCGCGGCGTTCGGCGGCATGTTCCTCCTGATGATCTTCCTCAACTTCATCTTCACCGAGCGGCACGTCACCTGGCTGGGCTGGCTGGAGCGCCCGCTCGCCCGGCTCGGGAAGATCGACTCCTTCTCCGTCGGCGTCGCCCTGGCCGCCCTGCTGACCAGCTCCGTCCTGTTCGCGGGACAGGCCTACCAGCACGGCGGCACGTACGCGGACAAGACCTCCACGGTGCTCGTCGCCGGTCTCGCCGGCGTGCTGACGTACCTGCTGGTCGGCGGCCTGTCGGGGTACTTCGAGAACCGCCTGGAGGAGGACGACGAGCGGGCCGCCGAGGCCGAGGAGGCCGCGCGCCGCGCCGGTCGGGAGCCGAGCACGGTGGGACTGGCCGGGAAGGCGGCCTTCTTCCTCTTCCTGTACCTGGAGGTGCTGGACGCCTCCTTCTCCTTCGACGGCGTGATCGGCGCCTTCGCCATCACCAACCACATCTTCTGGATGGCGCTGGGTCTGGGCATCGGCGCGATGTACGTCCGTTCCCTGACCATCTACCTGGTGCGCGAGGGGACGCTGGACGAGTACCGCTACCTGGAGCACGGGGCCCACTACGCGATCGGCGCGCTGGCGCTCATGCTGTTGGTCTCCATCCGGTACCACATCCCCGAGGTCATCACCGGAACCCTCGGCGTGGGCCTGATCGCCGCGGCCTTCTGGTCCTCGGTGCGCCACAACCGGGCCGATCGCGAGGCCGCCCTCGGCGGGGGCGGTTCGGGGGGCGAGGATCGGCCGGCCGTCCCCGAGCGGGTGTGAGCCCCCGGCGATTGCGGAAACCTCTGGACGGGACGGGCGGTCCGGCGCATCCGTGCGCGACCGGCCCGTCCCGTCGGCACGGGCGCGGGCGCGCCCGGCGGCGGCCCCCGACCCGGGGGCGTCGCGGACCGGTGGACACGGGTGAGGAGCGGGGCGCGCGATGGTCTCGATCTGGGAGAACTGGCGGCGCAGCCGCAAGCCGGTGGCGAAATTCGACACCGTCGGCGGGGCCTCCAGCTACGCCATCGAGTTGACCAAGCGCACCCCGCAGGTCTCCCTCACCGGTCAGGACGCCACCCACGGCACCCTGCGCATCGGCCTGTCGTGGCGGATGCGCTCGGCGGACGTGATGAGCACCGCGGGGCACCGGCGACTCAACGCGCTGCGCCATCCGTTGGAGCTCTTCAAGCCCGGTGAGGTCGTCGGCCACACCATGGGTCTGGTCAACGTGGACTTCGACCTCGCCTGTCTCTACGAGTTGGAGGACGGCACCAAGGGTGTGGTGCAGCCGCTGGGCAACTTCATAGGGGACTTCGGCGGACCGCCCTACCTCAAGCTCAGCGGTGACGACCGGTTCGGCAGCGCCTCCGGTGAGACCATCTACGCCAACATGGACCACGCCGACAAGTTCCGGCGCCTGCTGATCTTCGTCTACATCTACGACGGCACGCCCGCCTTCGCCCGGGCGGATGTCCTGGTGACCCTCATCACCGCCAACGGCACCCACATCGAGGTCGGCCTCACCGATCCCAACCCCTCGGCCCGGTCCTGCGCGGTGGTGCTCATCGAGCGGGAGAAGGGCGAGTTGGTGGCCCGGCGCGAGGTCAAGTACGTCTACGGTTTCCAGTCGGAGATCGACCGCCTGTACGGCTGGGGCCTGGCCTGGGGACGGGGCACCAAGACGCCCGGCTGACCGGGACGGGCCCGTTCCGGTCCGGGTGGGACGGCCCCCCGGGGAGCGCCGGCGGGGGCCCGCCGTGTCGCACGCCGTACCGGTGCCGGGGGCTTCCCCGACCGCTCCGGGCGGGACGGGGCCACGATCGGTGCCCGGGACATCCGATGGACATCCGGGTGTGGTCCACCGTGTTCCGAATCGCCGCCTGTCGCAGCATGGCCGAAACACATCGGATCGTACGATGAGCCACCGGCGTGGCCGGCGAACAGGAGCACGAAGGAAGCGAGAACGAGCATGCGCCACTACGGCTGGCTCACCGATGCGGAACGCCGCACACTGTTCCACCGGGAGCCCGTCGAGTTCGATCTCGACAGCGAGGTGACCACCCTCGGAACGGCGCTCGGCGCCACCCTGTACATGCCGGCCACCCGCCCCCGCCTCGCCGCGGACATCCGCAAACAGGCCCGCCGCGGCGTGGTCTCCATCGTGCTGTGCCTCGAGGACTCCATCAGCGACGCCGAGGTCCCCGGCGCGGAGGAGAACATCGTCCGCAACCTCGCCCGCCTGCGCCGCGAGGCCCCGGCCGAGGAGGTGCCCCTGCTCTTCGTGCGGGTCCGCCGCCCCGGGCAGATCACCGAACTCGTGCTGCGGCTGGAGGAGGCGGTGGAACTCCTCGCCGGCTTCGTGCTGCCCAAGTTCACCGCCGGGACCGGACCCGCCTATCTCGACGCCCGCACCGCGGCCGAGGTCGTCTCCGGCCGCCGCATCCTGGCGATGCCCGTGCTGGAGTCCCCCGAGTTCCTGCACCTGGAGACCCGGGCCCGCTCCCTGACGGACACCGCCCGTCTGCTGGACAAGCACCGCGAGCGGATACCCGCCGTGCGGCTCGGCGTCACCGACTTCTGCGCCGCCTACGGGCTGCGCCGCAACCCCGAGATGACCGCCTACGACGTCAAGATCGTCGCCTCGGTCATCTCCGACGTGGTCAACGTCTTCGGCCGATCGGACGGCACCGGATACACCATCACCGGCCCCGTCTGGGAGTACTTCCGCCCCCGGGAACGCCTCTTCCGTCCCCAACTGCGCACCAGCCCCTTCAGCGGGCGGGGCGAGGAGGAGTTGCGCACCCACCTCATCGAACGGGACATGGACGGCCTGCTCCGGGAGATCGGCCTGGACCGGGCCAACGGCCTGCTCGGCAAGACCTGCATCCACCCCTCGCACGTCCCCGTCGTGCACGCCCTCTCCGTGGTCACCCACGAGGAGTACAGCGACGCCCGCGACATCCTGGCCGACGGCGTGGAGGGCGGCGGGGTCCTGCGCTCCGCCTACACCAACAAGATGAACGAGGTGAAGCCGCACCGCACCTGGGCGGCACGCACCCTGCGCCGCGCCGAGGTCTTCGGCGTGGCGCGCGAGGACGTGGACGTCGTGGCGCTGCTCGCGGCGGGCCTGCAGTGAGCGCCGGGTACGGCGCCGAACGCCGGGAGACATCACCGATGACCACCGATCACGACCCTCTCGCCCCGCCCCCCGACCCGGCGGGGACACCGGAGCCCGCCGGGATCGTTCCCCCGACCGGGGAGTGGGTGGCCCGACGGCTCGGCCTGCGCCTGCACCCGGCGCCACCCGGGAGCGGGGACCCCGACCGGGACGGCCCGGACGCCCCGGACCTGCGCGACCTCATCGGCCTGGCCGTGCGCCGCAACCCCCGCCGCGCCCACCTGCTGGTCTCCACCGTCCTGGGCAAGCACATACCCCGGAGCCCGGCGGTCGTGCACGGCACCGCCGTCGCCCTCGGCCGTCGGGTCCGCGCCCTGCTGGGCGACCGGGCCGACGGGACGGTGGTCCTGGGGTACGCCGAGACCGCCACCGCGCTCGGCCACGGCGTGGCCGACGGCATCGGCGACGCCGTGTACCTGCACTCCACCCGCCGCGCCGTCCCCGGGATTCCCCCCGCCGCCGGTTTCGAGGAGGAGCACAGCCACCACACCTCGCACCTGCTGCTGCCCGCCGACCCCGACCTGCTCGACGGCACCGGCCCGCTCGTCCTCGTGGACGACGAACTCTCCACCGGCCGCACCCTGCGCAACACCATCACCGCGCTGCACGCGCGCCGCCCCCGCGACCTGTGGGTCGCGGTGACCCTCACCGACCTGCGCGGCCCGGCCGATGTCGCGGCCCTGGAGAAGACCGCCGCCGAACTCGGCACCCGGATCGAGGTGGTGGCCCTGGCCCGGGGCACCGTCGAGCTCCCCGACGACGTCCTCGAACGCGGCCGGGCGCTGGTCGCGGAGGAGGAGGCGCGGGTCGCCGCGAGCGCCGAGGAGGACACGGGCCCGGGGGATCCGGGGACCGTGCCGGGTCTCGTCCGCCGGGTGGACCCGCCCTGGCCCGCCGGTCTCCCCGACGGCGGTCGCCACGGCTTCACCCCCGCCGATCGGCGGCGTCTGGAGGCCCTGCTGCCCTCGATCGTCGCGCCCCTGGCCGACGCCCTGCCGATCGGTGCCCGACGGGTCCTGGTCCTGGGCACCGAGGAGTTCATGTACGTCCCGCTGCGGATCGCGGGCGCGCTGGAGGAGGCCTTCCCGTCCGGGGAGGGGCCCGAGGTGCTCTTCTCCACCACCACCCGCTCCCCGGTGCTGCCGATCGACGACCCCGGCTACGCCATCCGCAGCCGCCTGGTCTTCCCCGCCCACGACCTGCC
>NZ_VKHS01000489.1 GCF_014141525.1 Streptomyces calidiresistens | reverse complement strand
CCCACCATCTCCGCACCCCGTCCCGCGCCCGCCCCGGCCGGGGCGGGGAAGCCGAAGCTGGGGGTGCCCTCCGGCCCGATCCGGATCTCCGCAGTCCCCACCGCGGAGGCCGAGGAGCGCGAGCTGCTCTTCGTCCTGGAGGAGCCGGAGCGCACGGCGGACGGGGAGCTGCTGCGGGACGAGGAGGGGAACGTCGTCACCCGGGACCGTGAGGTCACCATCCCCCGCCACATCCCCGCCAACATCGCGTTCCGCATGATGCGGGACATGTACCACGGCGGTGACCTGACCGCCGCCTACGGCGCGATGCTCAACCTCCTCGGGCAGGAGACCATGGACGCCCTCGCGGAGGCGGACGGCATGACCAGCGAGGGCTTCCGCAGGGTGATGCGGATCATCGAGGTCAAGGTCGGGGCGGCGGCGAAGCACCTGCTGGGAAACTCCTGATCCGCGCCCAGCAGTTGGGATGGGTCTTCGAGGACCTGGGCGCGGTGGACGCGGACTTTCGACGGCTGTACCACTGGCCCCCGGACTGCTGGGGGCCGGGGATCGCCGAAGGCCACTTCCCGCCGGGGATGTCCGCGGAACGCTTCTGGACCCTGTGCGAGCTGCTGCCCTTCACGGCGGGGACAGCGGTGCGAGGCCTGGCGCAGTACCGGGCGGACAGCAGCGCCGCGTCCGAGGACCGGGCGCCGACCAGCCAGGCACAGCCCGGCGAGGGGCCGGCGCGGTATGGCGGCCCGGACCCCGGCACCGCCGCACCCCCCGCCCCCGCAGCGCGGGCAGGAGGCAGCGGCGCCGCAGGGGCGCTGCCCGCCGAAGTCGCGCACCTCGACCCCGCCTTCCAGGGCGACTCCTACGGCACCCCACCGGCGATCGGCGTCTACCGCAAACGCCCCCGCACCAGCCGCAAGACCCGCACACCGCGCACCACCTGATCCCGCTCACCTGGAGGGTCCGTGACGACCATGGCCGGCCGCGGCTTCCGGATCGCCTCCGCGTATGTGGAGGTGGTCGGCCAGCCGCGGCGTGAGCAGATCCGCCGCACCTCCGAACGGGTGGGCCGGGACGCCGGACGCGCCTACGCCGGCGGATGGGCCCGCACCTCCACCCAAGGCGCGCAGCAGGCCGCCGCCCGAGTCGGCCGGGACGCCGGACGCTCGTATGCCGGGGGGTGGGCGCGGACCTCCGGAGAAGGGGTCTCGCGGGCGGCGCAGGGCCACATGACGACAGTCGGCCGCCAGCACGCCCAGTGGGGCACCGCCGGGCAGCAGGCCGGGGGCGCGTACTCCCAGGGGTTCGCGGGTGCCTCGCGGGGGGTGGGGCAGTCCGCGCAGCAGTCCGCTCACCACGTGCAGCAGACAGCCGCCCCCGCGTTCCAGTCGGCCGGTGCGGCATCGGGGGCAGGTTTCGCATCGGGGGCCGCGGGTGGGATGAGCGGGATGTCGGCGGCGATGCAGCCGGCGCTCGGGGGGTTCCTCGCGGCGGCCGGTCTGGTCGGCGGCTCCGTCCTGTCCCTGTCCGGGGACTTCGAGCACGCCATGTCCGCCGTCCAGGCGGTGACGGGGGCGACGGGGAAAGACTTTGATCGGCTCACGGATCTCGCGAAAGAGATGGGCCGAACGACGCAATTCTCTGCGGCTGAGGCTGCGGCCGGTATGGAATTCCTCGGCATGGCCGGATGGAATACCGAACAGATTTTGACCGGCCTCCCCGACGTGCTCCAGCTCGCCGCTGCGGGTGGAATCGACCTCGCCTCCGCAGCGAACTACACGAGCAACATCATGTCCGCGCTCGGCATGGACGTCTCCGAGACCGGCAGGGTCGTGGACGCCCTCGCCAAGACCGCCGCCTCCACCAACACCAACGTCCTCGGCCTGGGCGACTCCGCAGCCCGTATCGCCGGCGCCGCCAAGAGCGCCGGCTGGAGCATCGAGGACATGACCGAGGCCCTCGGCTCCATGGGCGACGTCGGCATCGCCTCCGAGGTCTCGGCCACCTCCCTGAACTCCATCCTCGGTGACCTGATGGACACCGGGTCCAAAGCCACCGAGGTGTTCCAGAAGTACGGCGTGGAAGTCCTCGACGCCAACGGCAACGTCCGCAACTACACGGATATCGTGGCGGACGCGAAAGACGCCGGAATGAAATTCAACGACATGACGGAGGCATTCGGAAAGGAACACGGCCCGAAATTCGCCCAAACCCTGGGCCTCACCCACGAGCGCCTCGCGGAGATCAAGGAGGCGACGCACGACACCGCCGGGGCGGCCGAGCGCATGGCCGCCGTCCGGATGGACAACTTCAAGGGCCAGCTCACCTCCGCGAGCTCGGCCGCGCAGGGCCTCGCGATCGCCATCGGCGACATGGGCATCCTCGCCTTCGCCACCACCTTGATGGAGAAGTTCGTCGGGGTGCTGCGCGGGGTCACGGACATGCTGACCCGCCACCAGGACGTCATCAGGCGCGTCATGTCCGTGCTGCTGCCGTTCGCCGCGGCGTTCGCCGCCGTCATCGCCGGCGCCCTCGCACTCAAGGCCACCCTCGCCGTCCTGTCTGCGGCGTTCGCTTTCCTGCTCTCCCCGATCGGCCTGGTCGCCGCAGGCATCGCCGCCATCACCACCGTCCTCGTCCTCGCCTGGAAGCGCAGCGAGCGGTTCCGGAACGTGGTCACGGCGGTGTGGGAGCGCGTGCAGGAAGCCGCCGCGAGGGTGGTGGACTTCTTCCAGTCCCGTGTCGCGCCGGTGCTGCGGAAAGTCTGGGACCGCATCAGTACCAAGGCCCTGGAGATGGCCAACAGGTTCGCGGAACACGTGTGGCCGCTGGTCCAGAAGGCCATCCCCTACGTCCAGGCCGCCGCCGGGCGCCTCGCGGACTTCTTCCGCGACCGCGTCGCCCCGGCCCTGCGCGCCGTGTGGCCCCGAGTGGAGAAGGCCGCCAAGCGCCTGTCGGATTTTTTCGAGAACACCCTCGCCCCCGCGTTGAAGGATCTGTGGCCGCCGGTCAAGGAACTCGCGCGGGAGATGGTCGACTTCTTCGAGAACAGCGTGTGGCCCGCCATGGGCGAGGGCTGGAAGCTCCTGAAGGAAGCCGCCCACGCCGCCATGGCCGCCCTGCGGGAAGCGTTCGGGGGCCTGGCGAAGGACGGGGAGTCCGCGGGGGACGTTGTGCGCCGTATCCTCGCCGGCGTCAAGGACCGGCTGCGGGGCCTGCGGGATTCCGTACGGGAGACCATGCAGCAGGTCCGGGAGATCTGGTCGGAGCACGGAGAGCGGATCCTGGAGACCGTGCGCGCGGCCTGGGGGCAAGCTTTCGCCACGATCGCCTACATGCTGAAGAACCTCATGGTGGTGGTGAAGGGGGCTTGGACCATCATCTCCGGCGTCGTGGCCGGGGCTCTAAAGATCCTCAAGGGCATGATTCAGGTCGCCACCGGTGTCATCTCCGGTGACTGGGGCCGGGTGTGGGACGGCATCAAGAACATTTTCTCCGGCATCTGGAAACAGATCACGTCGATCCTCAAGGGTGCGTGGCAGATCATCTCCGGGATTTTCACGAACATGTGGAATTTCGTGACGGGGATTTTCAAGCGTCTCTACAACTGGCTCGTCGGCAACAGCTTGATCCCTGATTTGGTGAATGCGGTGATCCTGTGGCTGCGCCGTATGCGGGACCGCGGGGCCGAGCTGGTGGCGATGATGCGGGACTGGGTCATCGACCGGGTGCGCGTCATGCGGGACCGGGCGATGGACGCCGTGCGGGGCCTGCGCGACCGCGCGATCGAGATCATGACGGGGTGGCGGGACCGGCTGCGGGCGATCGCCGGTGACGCGCGGGACTGGGTCGTCACCCGCGTCCGCGACCTGCGGGACAAGGTGCGGTCCGCGCTGGAGACCATGCGGGACAAGGCGATCTCCGCTTTCACCCGGGCGAAAGACGGCATCAAGACCGCGTGGGACAAGCTGGAAGAGGTCGCGAAAAAGCCGGTCTCCTTTGTGATCAACACGGTGTACAACGACGGCATCCGCAAATTCTGGAACGCCATCGCGGGGAAGATCGGCCTGGGCAACCTGGAGCGCATCTCGGGGTTCGCGGCCGGTGGTGTGGTGGACCTGCGGAAGGGCGCGCACCTGCCCGGCTACTCCCGGACCGATGACACGCTGGCGATGGTGCGCTCCGGGGAGGGCGTCCTGGTCCCCGAGGCGGTCCAGGCCCTCGGGGGCCCGGGGTTCATCCACGCGGCCAACGCCGCGGGGTCGCGGGCGGGGGCTGTCTGTT
>NZ_VKHS01000488.1 GCF_014141525.1 Streptomyces calidiresistens | reverse complement strand
GGCCGGCGGACCGAGCGACCCGGCCGCCGGCCCGCGCACCGGCCGGGCCCTGCTGACCGGCCTCGCCGCCGAACTCCCCCCGGCCCACGAGTTCGTCGACCCCGTCCTCGCCCCGTGGACCGCCGACACCGTCTCCCGGGGGGCGATCGGCGCGCGGACCCTCGCCGGTCAGCCCCACCGGCACATGGCCTCCCGGCCGCCGATGCCGGTCGGCATGAAGAACTGCGTCTCCGGCCGCACCGACACCGCCCTCGCCGCGATCCGGGCCGCCTCCCCCGGCACATGCGGGACGGCCCCGGGGAGGGGAGTCCCCGGGGCCGTCCCGTACCCGCGCCCTCCTCAGGCTCCGGCAGGCTCCCGGGCCGACCGCAGGCGGTCGGCCGGGCTCGCGGGACGCATGTCGGTCCAGTGCGCCCCGACGTACTCCAGGCACGCCTCGCGGGTGTCCTCGCCGAAGACGGTGCGCCACCCCGCCGGGACCTCGGCGAAGGACGGCCACAGCGAGTGCTGGTTCCCCTCGTTGACCAGGACCAGGAAGCGGCCCTCGGCGTCGTCGAACGGGTTGGTGGACATACGGGATCCCTCCCGGGTGACGGGGTGACGGTGGATTTCCGGGGCGGCGCCGGGGTTCAGCGGGCCGAGCCGATACCCGGGAGGGCGTGGATCACCGGTGCGTCGTCGGGGAGAACCCGGGCCATGTCGCTCCCATCGGTGCGGGTCGGCCATCGGTCGGAGGGCGGGAAACGGCGGTGAACGGAGGGCGAGTTCGAACACGTCGGCACCCGCCACCGATCAACTTAGGTAAGGCTAGCCTTATGTACGGGGTCTGTCGACCGGGTCGCGCGAGCCCTTCCCGCCCCCCGGGGGATGTTGACGGCGTTCCGGGGCGATCGGAGACTGACCGGCATGACCACCGTGAACGTTCCCGGCCTGCCCTTCCCCCTCGTGCCCGAGGGAGCGCCCGGGTGCGCGCACGAGGTGACCGGGGACGCCCTGCGCCTCACCACCGGCGCCCGCACCGACCTCTTCCTCGACCCGGCCGGCCTCACCGACCCATCGGACGTCGGCCGGCTGGTCGGCGTCCCGCCGGAGGGCGACTTCTCCCTCACCGCCCGGGCGCGGGTGGGGTTCGCCTCGACCTACGACGCCGGCGTGCTGCTGGTCCACGCGGGGGAGCGGCGCTGGGCCAAGCTCTGCTTCGAGTACTCCCCGCAGCGGGTTCCCACCGCCGTCACCGTCGTCACCCGCGGCACCTCCGACGACGCCAACGCCTTCGAGGTGGAGGGCGACGCGCTGTGGCTGCGGGTCACCCGCACCGGTGCCGCGTGGGCCTTCCACGCCTCCACCGACGGGAGGTGGTGGCGCCTGCTGCGGTACTTCTCCCTGCACGAGGCGGAGGAGACCGGCGGGAAGCCGGCCCGGGTGGGCTTCCTCGCGCAGTCCCCCACCGGCGAGGGGTGCGCGGCGACCTTCGACCGGATCGCCTTCACCCCCTCGGCCCCGACCGACCTCCGCGACGGCTCCTGACCGGGTCCGACCGGCGCGAGGTGGTCCCGACCCGTGGCCCACGCCCCGGGTCGGGACCACCGCACGTCGGCCGCGCACCGGCAACCCCGCACTCTTCCGCCGGTTTCCGCTCCCCGGCACGGACGCACCGCGTGCCATCCGCCGGGCTCCGCCGGGTCAGCGGGCGGCGAGGGCCCCGGTTCCGTCCGCCGTTCCGCTCCCACCCGCCGTTCCGTCCGCCGTTCCGTCTCCGTCCGCCGTTCCGTCCGCGGCGTTCACCGGCCCCCTCGGCCCGTTCAGGACGATGTGGAGGAACAGGACCCCCATGACCACCACGCCCACCCACATGGCCTGCTGCCAACCGTCGACGAAGGACTGCCGAGCCGCGTGGACGAGCTCCCGCGCGTGTGAACCGGCGCCTTCCGCGACCTCGACGGCGTTGGCGACGCCCTCGCGGGCGGTGTCCGCCGCTTCCGGGGGGATGCCGTGCAGGCGGTCGTCGATGGCCCCGCGGTATCCGACGGCCACCAGCGCTCCGAGCAGGGCGACGCCCAGTGCGGTGCCCAACTCCCGGGTGATGTCGTTGAGGGCGGAGGCGACGCCCTGCTTCCCGCGCGGCAGGGAGCGGGTGATGGCCTCGGTGGAGGGCGTCATGGACAGGCCCATACCGAGGCCCATGGTGATCATGCCGGGCAGGAGGGCGGGATAGCCGCCGTCGACGGAGGCGAGGAGCGCCATCAGGGCCAGGCCGACACCGGCCAGCGCGATGCCCGTGGCCATGGTGGCCCGGGCTCCGACGCGCTCGGCCAACCGCGGGGCGAGGCCGGAGGCCGTCATCATCATGAGGGCCATGGGCATCAGCGCGAGCGTGGCCAAAAGGCCCGACCAGCCGAGCACGGCCTGGAAGAACGGGAAGAGGACCACGGCGATGCCCGCCTGGACGCCGAAGACCACCAGCAGGGTGATGGAGCCGCCGGCCAGGCCGCGCTCGCGGAACAGCCGGACGTCCAGCAGCGAGGCGTCACGCAGGCGCAACGCCCGGAGCACGAAGCCGAGAGCGGCCAGGAGGCCGACGGCGAGGGCGCCCAGCGTCGCGGGATGGGTCCAGCCGCGATCGGGACCCTCGTGCAGGACGAAGACGAGGCCGACCACGGCGACCGCGGAGACCAGCGCACCGACGGTGTCGAAGCCGTGGACGGAGCTCTCGCGGGAGTCGGGGACCGACTTCACCGCCATGACCAGGGCCACGACGACCAGGACGACGGGCAACGCGAACAGGTGGCGCCAGTCGGCGACATCGACCAGGAGCGCGGAGAGGAACATCCCCAGGATGCCGCCGCCCCCGGCGATGCCGGTCCACACCCCGATCGCCCTGCCGCGCTGCTCGGCGGGGAAGGTGGAGGTGATGACGGCCAGGGTGATCGGCATGATCATCGCCGCGCCGACACCGCCGACCAGGCGCGCGGCCAGCATGCTCTCGGCGGTCGGGGCCAGGCCGGCCGCGACGCTCGCGATGCCGAAGAGCCCCAGGCCGGTGATGAGCACGGGCTTGCGGCCCAGCCGGTCACCGACGGCGCCGAGCGGCAGCAGCAGTGCGGCCAGGGTCAGGGTGTAGATGTTGATGATCCACAGGACGGTGCCCTGTGAGGCACCGAACTCGACCGCCATGTGGGTCTGGGCGACGCCCAGCCCCGAGACCGACGCGATGACGGCCATGAGCGCCAGGGAAACGGTGACGAGGATCAGGCGCAGCCGGTGCGCGTCGGGCGCCCCGGCGTCGTGCTCCTCGTGCTTCTCGTGCTTCTCGTTCCCCCCGTTCTCCTCGATGGTCGCCGGCCGGTCGGATTGATGGGTACTCATGGGTTCCTCTCCGAAAGGGCACGCGGAGTCGGCGCCGGTACGGGTCCGGTCGTCGAAGTGGGTGGTGGGGCCGTGACCGCCCCTGCCCCGGGTGCGGGATTCCGGGCCCTCCGGGAACGACGCTAAGCCCGCCTTGCGTCGCGGGCATACGATGTTGCCCATGACGCAAGAAGATGGCGACCTGGACAGCCTCGTGCGCAAACGGATCCGCGCCCTGCGGGTGGCCCAGGGCTGGTCCCTGGAGGAACTGGCCGGGCGTGCCCACCTCAGCCAGTCCTCACTGAGCCGTATCGAGAACGGCCGGCGACGCCTCGCCCTGGATCAGCTCGTGACCCTCGCCCGCGCGCTGGACACCACCCTCGACCAACTCGTCGAGACCGCGACCGACGACATCGTCACCAGCCCGATGATCGACAACACCCACCGGATCATGCGCTGGCGGGTGAAGGGCGACCCCGGCATGAGCGTCATGCGCCAGTACCTGACCGAGCCCCCGCCCGACAATCCCGCACGCATGCGCGCCCACCCGGGACGCGAATGGCTCGTCGTCCTCTCCGGCACCGCGACCCTCGTGCTCGGCCACCGGCGTTTTCGCGTGGAGACCCACCAGGCCGCCGAGTTCCCCACGATGATGCCGCACGCGATCGGTGCCGAGGGCGGCCCGTGCGAGATCCTGGGCATCTTCGACCGCGAGGCCCGCCGCGGTCACCGGCGCGATGCCGACGACCCCGACGGGCGCGACGCCCCCGACGCCCCCGGCACGTCGGCGGGCCCCGGGTGACGACGGGGGCGGCGACCCCGGCGCCCGACCCCGTGCCGGTGCCCGCGGGGGCGCGGGCACCGGCACCGGGCCTCACGGACCGGGGACGGGCTCCGTCCCGGCGCCCGCCGCCGCTCCCGTGCCGCCGACCTGTTGCCCCGGCACCCCCGGCAC
>NZ_VKHS01000487.1 GCF_014141525.1 Streptomyces calidiresistens | reverse complement strand
GGCCCTGGGGGAGCACGTCATCGAGTGGTGCCGGGAGGCCGGGTTCCGGGGGATCCGGTTCAACGCGGTGGTGGAGACCAACGAGGCGGCGGTGCGGCTGTGGAAGTCGCTCGGCTTCGAGATCGTCGGCACGGTCCCGGAGGCCTTCGACCACGTCGACCACGGGCCGGTGGGTCTGCACGTGATGTACCGCCGGCTGTGAGGGTGCGGCGGGGCGGGACCCGGCCGACTCGGACACGCCGCGCGGCATGCCGCCGGGGTACGGGTGCGTACCCGTAACATCCCGACACAACGGACAAATGGTGACGCACCGGCACTTGTTGCCGCCACGCCATCCCCGTTGCCCCCCGTGCGGCGTCCCCGTACCCGGTGCGCCCGGTGTCCCCGGCGTCACCGGTGGCGGGGACCCCGCCACCGCCACGCGGAAGGAACCCCCGTGTCCGACGCCAACATCCGCATCCCCGTCGAGGCCCGCGACCGCCTCGCCGAGATCGCCGCCGCCGAGGGCCTGTCGCTGCGCGGCTGGCTGGCCCGCCTCGCCGAGACCTCACTGACCCCCGCCGAGCGGGTCGCGCGCGCCGAACGCGCCGAGGCCCTGCTGCGCCGCTGGAACGGCTACGGCCCCGAGGCCCCCGAACGCGCCGACCTGGACCGGGAGATCGACCGCCGCCTGCACCGCGTGGACCTGGTGTGACCGGGCCGTTCCCACCCCGGCGGGCGGAGGGTGGGCCCCCGGGCGGAACGGCGGACCCCGCGCGTCCGGGAATCCCCCGCCCCGCCCCGGCGCACACCGCCGGCGTCCGCGGACGTGCCGAACCACCGCACGTGGTCCTGGACCACACGGCGATGGTGGCCGCCGATCGGGGCAACACCCTGGTCTCCCGCCTGATCCACCGGGCGCACGCCGAAGCCGGCTGGTTCCTGGGGGCGGCGGCCTGCGCCCTGGTGGAGGCCGACCGCGTCCGACCGGGGACCGCCGACCGGCTCACCGCCCTGCCCGGCCTGGTCGTGCTCCCCCTCGACCCGGTCGCCGTCCCGGCCGTGGCCCGGGGCCGGGACTGGGCGGACGCCCACACCGAGTGGGCCGCCCTGCCGGTGCCCGAACGCCCCGACGGGGCGGTGGTCGTCACGGTGCGGCCGGAGACCTGGCGCGGGCGCCCGGTCCGGGTGCTCGACCTCGGCCGCGGGGACACCGAGGGACACCCCGCCGACCCCGGCGGCCGGACCCTCTGACGGGGCCGTCGGGCGGGGCGCGGGAGCCCTCCGGGCGGGGCGCCCCGTCACTCCCCCGGCGCGGTGCCGAGCAACTCCCCGACGGTGTCGAGCAGCCGGGCGAAGGCCGGCGTGCCGGGGGTGATCGGCGCGTAGTGGCCGGTGCCCGGCAGGGGGACGAGTCGGTCCGCGGGACGCCGCGCGCGCCACCGCTCGGACCGGTCGAACGGCACCTGACCGTCCTCCGTGCCGTGCACCGACACCACCGGCACGGCGGGCGGCGGGTGGGCCGCCGGGTCGGCGTCCGCGAGCAGCGCGGGATCGGGCGCGCCGCCCGGTCCGGCGCCCAGCAGGGCCGTCGCGGCGCCGTCACCGAGACCGGTCCGCACGGCGTCCGCCAGGTCGGCGACCGGCGCCACGGCCACCACCCCGCGCGCGCCCGCCACCGGGCCGCCCCGTTCCCGTCTCCGTTCCCGTTCGGGAGCGAGCGCGCGGCACGCCGCCCACAGCGCCAGGTGTCCACCCGCCGAGTGCCCCAGCAGCACGGAGCCCCCGTCGTCCGCCCCGATCGGGTCGGCGGCGGGCGGGGCCTCGAGGCCGTCGAGGGCATCGAGGGCGGCGCACACGTCCTCCCCGGTGACGGGCCAACCGCCGCCCGCACCCACCCGCCGGTACTCCACCAGGGCGACCGGCAGTCCGGCCGCCGCCAGGGCGGCGGCGGCCGGCGACAGGTGGGCGCGGTCGTGGGCGGCCCGCCAGAAGCCGCCGTGCAGGGCCACCACCCGAACCGGCGGGCCCTCCCCGGGCCGGGTGCCGTACAGGTCGACCACCTGATCCGGGTGGTCCTCGCCGTAGCGCAGGGTCGCGTCCGGCGGCACCGGGTCGAGCGCGAGCAGCGCGGCGATCTCCTCTGCGTCCCGTCCGGTCTCCGCCACGCCCTCCCCCGCCGGCGCGGCGCGCCCGGCGGGGCTCACTCCCCGGTCCCGCCCGGTGCCCCCGCCGGGAGGTCGGCGAGGACCTCGGCGAGCACCCGCACCGCGCGGTCCGCGTCCGCGAAGGACGTGTACAGCGGGGTGAAGCCGAAGCGCAGCAGGTCCGGGGCGCGGAAGTCGCCGACCACCCCGCGCCGGATCAGCTCCGCCATCACCTCCCGCGCCGCCGGGTGGCGCAACGAGACCTGGCTGCCGCGCCGCTCGTGCTCCAGGGGCGTCACGGGGGTGACCGTCCCGGCGGGCAGCGTCTCCGCCACCCGGGCGAGGAAGAAGTCGGTCAACGCCAGGCTCTTGGCCCGCACCGCCGCGAGGTCCACGCCCTCCCACACCTCCAGCGCCGCCTCCAGGGCGAGCATGGAGAGGATGTCCGGGGTGCCGACCCGGCCGCGCGCCACGCCGGGGGCGGGCACGTGCTCGTCGGTCATCGCGAAGGGGTCGGCGTGCGAGTTCCACCCCGGCAGGGGGGAGTCGAAACGCGGCTGGTGCTCGGCCCGGATGTAGAGGAAGGCCGGGGCGCCGGGCCCGCCGTTGAGGTACTTGTAGCCGCAGCCGACGGCCAGGTCCACGCCGTCCCCGTCCAGCCGCACGGGCAGCGCGCCGGCGCTGTGGCACAGGTCGAGGACGACCAGCGCGCCGGCGGCGTGCAGGCGGGCGGTGACCGCCGCCGCGTCGTACAGCTCACCGGTGCGGTAGTCCACGTGGTTGACCAGGGCGACGGCGGTGCGCGGGCCGGCGGCGTCGGCGATCGCGGCGGCCGGGACGCGGCGCAACTCCCGGCCGGTCATCCGGGCCACGGAGGCGGCGAGGTAGCCGTCGGTGGGGAAGGTGTCGCCGTCCACGAGGATCTCCTCGCGCCCCTCCCCCGCCATCCGCACGGCCGCGACCAGGGCCTTGAAGATGTTGACGCCGGTGGAGTCGCCGACCACGACCTGCCCGGGGGCGGCGCCCACCAGGGGGGCGATCCGGTCGCCGACCCGCTCGGGGGCGGTCCACCAACCGGACTCGGTCCAGGAGCGGATGCGCAGCTCGCCCCACTCGCGGGCGACGACGTCCGCGAGGCGGGCGGGGACGCCGGCGGGCAGCGCGCCGAGGGAGTTGCCGTCGAGGTAGACGGTGTCGGCGTCGAGGACGAAGCGCTCGCGCAGCCCGGCCAGCGGGTCGGCCGCGTCCAGGGCGGCGGCGTCCGGCGCGGGCCCGAGGGGGGCGCCGGACCCCGGCGCGGCGGTCGGCGGGGAATGCACGGGGTTCACCTGCGTCTCAGACATGGCTGCGCGCCGTCCACAGCTCGGGGAACACGGTCCGGCGGGCCCGCTTCTCCAACCAGGCGACGCCGGCCGAGCCGCCCGTGCCCTGCTTGGCGCCCATCGCCCGCCGGGTGGCGGACAGGTGGTCGTTGCGCCAGCGCCACACCATCTCGGCGACCTCGGTCAGCTCCTCGCCGAGCCGCAACAGCGGGCCGGGGCCGGTCGCCCGCTGCTGCGCCTCGGCGGTGTACACCTCGGTCCAGGCCGCCTCCACCGCCGGGTGCGCCTCGTACGGGCGGGTCCGGTCCCGCTCCAGCACCTCCGCCGGCAGCGGCTCCCGGCCGGAGCGCACCCGCTCGCGGGAGAGGAAGGCCAGCGCCTCGTCCCACAGGCTCGGCTCGTGCAGCGCCTTCTCCAACTCGGCGTGCACGCGCGGGGTTCCCCGGTGCGGCACGAGCATCGAGGCGGACTTGTCGCCCAGCAGGAACTCCATCCGCCGGTACATCGCCGACTGGAAGCCGGAGCCCTCGCCGAGCGCGCTGCGGTAGGCGTTGAACCGCGCGGGGGTGAGGTGGGCCAGCGGCTCCCAGGAGGCGTTGAGCGCGGCGAGTTCGCGCCGGGAGCGCTCCAGGGCGGCGAGCGCGGTCGGCAGGTCGTCCCGGCGCAGGGCGGTGGCGGCGGTGGTCCACTCGTGGACGATCACCGTGAACCACAGCTCCATGACCTGGGTGGTGACCAGGAAGACCATCTCGCCGGGGTCGTCGGAGAGCGGGCGCTGGAGGTGGGTGAGCACGTCGGCGCGGACGTAGTCCTCGTACGGCGTGGTGCCGGCGAAGTCCAGGTGCGGGTCGGCGGGGGCG
>NZ_VKHS01000486.1 GCF_014141525.1 Streptomyces calidiresistens | reverse complement strand
GTGGTCGGCTGCTTCTGGCCGGTATCCGAGGCGACGCCCTGTGGCTCGGGGCTGAACTGGCTTCGGACCGCTTGGCGAACGATGGCCGCGGTGATCCGACCGCCCCGACCGCGCAGGTCGGCGTAGAGATCTCCCGCCGCCAGTCCGGCGCCACCCCCTGGACCCTCGCGGACCTGGACGCGCTGGCCGCCCACTACGGCATCCCCGTGCCGGACCTGCTGTGCGGGGTGGACCACGCCCTGAGCAGGCTGCCCGCCCACCGACGGGCCGCGACCCTCGGAGGCACCCGGGCCACCATCACCACCAGCCGGCCCGGAAGGGGAGAGCAGTGACCGGTCCTCTCGACCCGATCGATGCCCTCCTCGAGGAGGCCCGCCCGCTGCCCGTCCCGGCCGAGCGGGAGCGCCTGCGCACGGCGGCCGGTCTGACGCGGACCCGGGTGGCCGCCGCGATCGGTGTCACCCCGGAGACCGTGCGCAAGTGGGAGACCGGTGTCACCGATCCGTCGGGGGAGCACCGCGCGGCCTACGGCCGGTTGCTGGACGGCCTGGCCGCCCGCTACCCCGCTCCCGCCCCGCCGGCCCCGGAGTCGGCCGCACCCGGGGCTGCTGCCCCTGCCGTGTCCGAGTCGTCGCCGGCGCGGGCCGCGCGGGAGTCGCACCGCCGCCACCAACAGCGGCGTACCACGACCACGGCCGAGGCGACCCGGGGCGAGTTGCGGGAGCGGATCGCCGCCCGGGTGAGCACCGAGCTGGAGCGCGCCGGCGGCGACACCGACGCCGCTGCGGCTGCTCTGATCAAGAAGGCGATCCCGGATGTGATGGAGCTGTTCGCCGCGACCCGGCGGACCGCCCGCTACGAGCACACCTCCTACCCCAGCCTGCCGCAGATCTTCGAGCGGCCTGCGAAGGGCGAGGCGAATCTGATCTGGGAAGCGCGCCCCAGTTGGCGGCACCCTGGTCTGCGGCGTTCCCCCGACGGCCCCCTGACCGTGACCGCCCTGGATGTGAACGCCGCCTACCTGTCGGCGCTCAAGACGCATCTGCCGATCGGCCGCCTGGAACACACCACCGGCGGCGGGCACGACCGCCGCCGGGCGGGGGTCCACCTGATCGACCCGCCCGCCTGGCACCACCCCACCGCCCCCAACCCCCTGGGGGACCGGGAGGAGACCGGCCCGGTGTGGGTGACCGAACCCACCCTGCGCCTGCTCCTGCAACTCGCCGGACCCAAGCACCGGCTGATCGAGACCCCGCGGATCCACGAATCATGGACCTCGGGAGCCACCGAGGCCCTGCTCGACGGACTGCGGCAGACCCTCGCCGAAGCCCGCACCGACGCCATCGCCACCGGCGACGACGTCACCCTGACCTACCTGAAGGCGATGTACTCCCGCTTCGTGTCCACCATCGGCGACAGCAGCGCCAACCGCGAGATGATGCGCCCGGACTGGACCCACATCATCAGGAGTCAGGCGTTCGCGAACCTGTGGCGCCGCGCCCACAAGGCCGCCGCCGCCAGCCTGACGGTGGTCTCGATCGTGGGCACCGACGAACTCCACGTCGCCGGGGACTGGCGGACCGTGTGGACCGAGGGGACCGGGCTGTCGGAGATGAAGGTCAAAACCACCCCCCGCACCGGCGAACCGGTGACCTACACCATGACGGAGGTGGCGTGATGCCACACAGCACCCACTGGGGCGAGTGGCGCAAGTACAACGCGGACGGCCTGCACGGCGCCGACGCCCTCGCGGCCGGGCTGGAGGCGATGGTCACCGGCATCGCCTCCGGACCCGACACCAAGCGCGGCATCGCGGCCCGCCTGCGCTACCTGACCGCGTCGAAGGCCGGGCGGGAGGCGATGGCCGCGCAGGGCATCAGCCGCCGCGCCCTGGCGGCCTGGACGGCCGGGAAACGCTCCCCGAGCCCCAAGAGCCGCGCCGCACTGGACCGCGCCTACTGGGGACTGCGCCGACAACGGGTCGTGGCCCACATCAAACGGCGCTTGGCCCGCGAGGGGCGCGGCACCCGCATCGAGATCGACCCCGTCGACCAAACCCGCGTCGCCCCCGGCCGCCGCCGCGACCTGAACGTGCGCCGCATCACCCTCCGACCCACCACCTGGGCCACCGCCGTCGACGCCTGGGCGGAAGGTGACACCACCGGCCTCGAAGCCGTCTGGGACGACGTCATGGCCGACCTCGGCTCCGACGGCGAGGCGTACGAGTACGTCTCTTCGGTGGGGTGGGCCGCGTGATGACGGATGAACACCGACCAGGAGGCACATTGTGATTTCGCCTGACCCGATCACGACCCGGGAGGAAGCAGCGCGGGAGCGGGAGAAGCTGCTCGATTTCTTCGCACGCGGAATGTGCTGCGCGGTAGCCCACCCCGGCGCCCCGAGCGAGGAAGCGCTCGCGAAAGGCAGGGCAGTCGCCGATGACTACCTGTCCGCCTACGAGGAGTGGATGGTGCAGCTCGCCGCACGCAACGCGAGCAATCCACCGGAGTGACCGATCGAGCCAAGACGGCAGCCCGCCACCCCGAGGAGGGGCGGCGGGCTGTTCCGCGCGGTGCGCTACCCCTGCGCCCATTCGAGGCCGAGGTCGGCGAGTGCGGCCCGGCGTTCGGGGCTGAGCTTGGCCCGCCGGGTCTTGCTGTTGGTGAGGAAGACTCCGGCCCGCACGGTGACCGGTCCGCCGTTCTCGCCCGGCGCGGGGTGCAGCACCTCCTCGTGGCCCCGGGGGATCGTCAGGTGCCCCTCCCTGTCCCGGTACTGCCGCAGGGCCGCCACGCCCCGCCCGAAGGCGTCCAGGCCCGCCAGGCCGGGCACCCCGGCCGCCGCGCCGGTTGCTGCGCCGGCCCGGCCGTCCCCGCCCGCCCCGGCGGTGGTGGGTGCGGGGATCCCGAGCTTGGCCAGCGCCTCGCGCTGCGCGTCGTCCAGGCCGGCCCAGCCCACCAGTTGGCGCCGGAGCCAGGCCCCCACATCGGTCCCGTTCACCCGCACGCCCGGCGGGATCTCCGGCACGGTCTCCTCACCCTCCAACAGCATCGCGAGAGCGACCCGGCCCCGCTCCCACGCCAGGGACCACGGCGGGTTCCAGTGGGGGTCGATGGCGGACAACGCCGCGTCCCGTTCCTCGGTGAGGACCATTTGGCGCTTTCGGAGATTGTCGAGGAACTGCCCGATCGGGAAACCGTCCACCACCGCGTCACGCGGCGCCGCAAGCGTCCCGTATTCCTCGAAATAGGACCGCGCGGCGATCAATCCGTTCGTGAATTTCGCGTCCGCGACATCCCACACCAACCCCGCCTCGGACAGCAATTCATACCGGTGCGGGCGCAGGGTTCCCTCCCGCAGCGCGCGGCGCTGTTCGACCACCCACGCCCCCACCCGATACGCGGGCCTCCCCGGCAGGTCGATGGTCGCCGCCGCGGGCACCTCCGCGCTGCCCCGCTCGGTGATCCAGTGCAGCAGCGCGTCGTACCCGGCCAGCCACCCCAGACTCTCCGGAGTCAGGACCCGGGTGCGCAGGAACCGCGCCACGGCGGCCGGGTCCCTCGGGCGGGAGAACCGCAGCACCGGCGCCGCCCCCCGGCCCTGGTGCTCCCCCGCGTCGTGCTCCTGGTCCTCGTTGTCCTCCCCGCTCTCCTGCCCGGCCGCTGTCACCGGATCGAGGGCGATGGTGTCCGACGCGGTTCCCGAGGCGCGCCCGGCGGCTTCGGTCAGCCGCTCGATCAACCGGTGGTCGTGGGCCCGCAGTCCGGCGAGGAGTTGGGCCAGGGGGCGGTAGGCGGGGGAGGTCATCATCGTGTCCGGCTCCTCACCTGGTTCCAGGAAGACGGGCACGATGATGCGGGCGACCTTCCCCTCCCCGGGTTCCTGGCGCAGGGCGCGGCCGATGATCTGCACGACCTGCACGGGCGAGGACCGCCCGTCGGCCAGTACCACGCCGTCCACCCCGGCGCGGCCCCGGATGTCGACGCCTTCGGCGAGGACCTGGCAGGAGGCGAGGATCTGGGCGTCGGCGACGTAGCCGTGTTCGTCCAGGCCGTCGGCGAACCGGGCCAGGACCCGCCGCCGGTAGGCCGGTGCGTGTTCCCCGGACAGCCATTCGGCGGAGACCCGGGCGGGGTAGCGGGCCGGGTCATCGGCGTGCAGCTCGGCTGCGGTGTCCGGTGTGGTGCGGGCCATGACCATGGCGTCCAGCGTCGTGGAATGGAACGTCAGCAGCGACCGCGCCCCCACATCGTCCAGGTGAGCCAGGAGAGCGGCCTGGAGGGCCCCCAGACGCCCCCCACGGCTTTCCCC
>NZ_VKHS01000485.1 GCF_014141525.1 Streptomyces calidiresistens | reverse complement strand
GTGACGATCCCCCGTTCCCCCTCGAAGCGGCCGCCCGCCGGCGTTCCCCCGGTCGGGACCGGCTCCTCCCGGTACCCGGCCTCCCCGGGCTCGGCGTACCCCCCGGCGCCCGTCGGGACGTCCGCCGCGACGAGCAGCCGGCGCGGCAGCACGATCCAGGCGGTGACACCGCCGCCGTGCCCGGCGTCGACGGGGCCATCGGCCTGGGTGTGCCGCACCTCCACCCGGGCGCCCAACCGACCGGCCAGCGCCCCCACGACGAAGTGGCCCAGCCGCCGGGTGGGCGTACCGAGGAACTCCGCGGTGCCGGCGAGGCGTTCGTTGGCGAGCGCCAGTTCGGCGTCGCTCATGCCGCTGCCCCGGTCCAACACCACCACGCAGTACTCGGCCCCGTCCCACCAGCCGTAGACCTCCACCGGCCGGGAGGGTGGCGAGGCGGTGAGCGCGTTCTCGATCAACTCGGCCAGCAGGTGGGAGAGTTCGGCGACCCACCGACCGTGCACCAGGCAGGGGGCGGCCTCCACCAGGGTGACCCGCCGATACTCCTCGACCTCGGAGATCGCCGAGTGGACGACCTCGGCGATCGGCACCGTGCCGTTCCACACCCGGGGCGGGGACTGCTCACCGGCGAGCAGGAGCAACGAGTCGGCGTTGCGGCGCATCCGGGTGGCCAGGTGGTCCAGTTCGAACAGCTCGCCCAGGGCGTCGGGGTCCAGTTCCTTGCTCTCCAGGGCGGTGATCAGGCGCAGTTGGCGGTGGAGGAGCTGCTGGTTGCGGCGACCGAGGTGGGCCAGGGACTCGGTGCCGTTGCGGCGCAGTACGGCCTGTTCGGCGGCGAGACCCAGCGCGGTGTGCTCCACACGGCGCAGGGCGGCGGCCAGTTGGCCGACCTCCTCCGGCTCGCCGCGGCCGGCGTCGGCCGGGCCGCGGGGTGGGCCGGGCAGCATCCGCTGGGCCTCCTCCGGCTCCGCCTTCTGGACGGCGCGCACGGTCTCCGGCAGACGGTGCTCGGCCAGGTCCTCGGCCTCCCGGGCGAGCCGGGTGAGGGGGCGGGTGATGGAGCGGGCTGCCAGGGTCGAGAACACCACGGCCGCGCCGATGACCCCCAGCCCCAGCAGCAGGAAGGCCGCCAGCCGCCGGCCGGCCTCCGCCCGCAGCTCGCCGGCCCGCAGGGCCACGGCGTCGGCGGTCTCGGCCTGGACGGCGTGCAGGCCGTCGACGACGGCGGTCGAGGTGCTCCACCACTCCTCGGGATCGACGGTGACCGCCCGGCCGTCGGCCCCGGCCGCGAGTTCCTCCTCCAGTTCCGGGAGGCGCAGGCCGGCCGGGGAGTCCAGTACCTCCCGCACGGCGGAGCGCACGGCGGGGTCGGCGACCCGGTCCAGCGCCGCCAGGGCCCCGGTCCGGGCGCCGCGCGCCTCCACGAAGGCGAGGTGGTCGGCGGGTTCGAAACGGCCGGCGACGAGGACGGCGGTGAGCACGGACCGTTCGGCGGAGAGCGCCTCGGAGGCCTCCGAGAGCCGGTCCAGGGATTCCAGGCCGGTGGTCAGGGCGCGGTCGTCGTGGGCGGGCCGGTCCTCGGCCAGGGCGCGGTTGAGCCCGGCGATGGTCCCGGAGAAGTAGGCGGGTCCGTCGGCGCCCGCGATCCCGTTGTCGATGCGGTCGCGGACGCCGGGCAGCCGGTTCAGCGCGTCGAGCGCCGAGCGGACGGCCGGGGCGGTGTCGGGGCCGCCCTCCTCCAGCGCCCGGCCGACCGTGCGGCGCAGGCCGTCCACACGGCGGCGGGTGTCCGCGAGTTCGGGACGGTAGCGGCCGGCACCGACCGCCAGTCCGGTGCCCAGCCCGTGTTCGCGTTGCAGTTCCCGCACCAACCTCTGCACGTCGAGGGAGAGTTCGACCCCGTCGGCGCTGCGGCCGGCGGCGGACCACCGCTCGGCGTGGTCGGCGATCCCGACACCGACCAGGACGAGCAGCAGGCAGGTGGGCACGGCCAGTACGAGCGCCACCCGGCCGCGGATGGAGTTCGGGCCCGGTGGGCGCAGGCGGGAACGGGGGCGGTCGGGTCGGCGGGACGCCGCCGTCGGCTCCGGGTGCCGCCCGGCGGGCGGTGCGGTGCGGCCCGGCCGGCTCGCTGTGCGTGTCATCGTCCGGTGTCTCCCCGGTGGGTGTCGTCCCCGACGCGTCGCGCGCGCGGGGGGCGCGAGCGGCGCGCCCGGTGTGCGGACCGGCTCCCCACCGCGGTTCCGGGAGGTCGTGCCGGCGCGGGAGCCCCTCCCCCGGGTGGTCACCCGTCGCGTCCGGCCGGTCCCGGGCTCCCGTCGCTCCCCCCGCGCGGGGCGGTGTGCCGGATCGGTGACGCCAGCACAGCGGGTAACGGTTACCGATGTCCCCGGTGACCATGGCCGCGAGGTGAACAACGGGCGTGAACACCGGGCGTGAACCCGCCCCGGTGCGGGCCGGGTTGCCCGTTCCCCGGTACATCCGCACGAGGGATTGACGCCCTTGCTGACAAGTAGTCTCATAAGGGGGAGGTCGCCGTCGCACGCCGTGCACCGAGGAGGTCCCCCATGACACCGCCGCATCCCGTGTCCCGGTTCCCGCGCGGAGCCGTCCGGTCGGGTGTCCCCGCCGGGGGCGGCAAGGGCGGGGAGGAGATCGACTTCGAGGCCCTGCGCGACGCGCTGGGCGCCCTGCGGGACCGCGAGCGGGTGGCCGAGCGCCTGCTGGCCTCCTCCGCCCGGCACTCCTTCGACCCGGACACGGAGCTGGACTGGGACGCGCCCCCGGTGGACGGCCTGTGGTACTGGCCGCCCGAGCTGGTCTCCCTCTACGACACCCCGCTGTGGTACCGGATGTCGGAGGAGCAGCGGATCGACCTCTCCCGCCACGAGTCCGCCGCCCTGGCCTCCCTGGGCATCTGGTTCGAGCTGATCCTCATGCAGTTGCTGGTCCGTCACATCTACGACAAGGCGATGACCAGCTCGCACGTGCGCTACGCGCTCACCGAGATCGCCGACGAGTGCCGGCACTCGATGATGTTCGCGCGCGTCATCCGCTGGACCGGCGCCCCCGCCTACCCCGTCTCCCGCCGTCACCACAACCTCGGTCGGCTCTTCAAGACGATCTCCACCACCCCCGGCTCCTTCACCGCCACCCTCCTCGGCGAGGAGGTGCTGGACTGGATGCAGCGCCTGACCTTCCCCGACGAGCGGGTCCAGCCGCTGATCCGCGGCGTCACCCGGATCCACGTCGTGGAGGAGGCCCGGCACGTGCGCTACGCCCGCGAGGAGTTGCGCCGGCAGATGCTCACCGCGCCCCGCTGGGAACGCGAGTTCACCCGGTTGAGCTGCGGGGAGTTCGCCCGGATCTTCTCGGTGGCCTTCGTCAACCCCGAGGTCTACACCCGGGTCGGGCTGGATCGCCGGGAGGCGGTGGCGCAGGTACGGGCGAGCGAGCACCGGCGGGCCGTGATGCGGGACGGTGCCCGCAAGCTGACCGAGTTCCTCGACGGGATCGGGGTCCTGCGGGGCGTCGGTCGGCGGATGTGGCGGCAGTCGGGGCTGCTGGCCTGATCCGCGGGCGCGGGGCCGGTCGGGAGGACGACCCCGCGCCCGGCGACACCCGGCGCACTACGCTTCCGGGCATGAGCACGCGTCCCGCGCCGACCGACCCGGCCTACCGCAGACTGAGCGCCGACGCACGCCGTGAGCAGCTGATCCGGGCCGCGCAGGGGCTGTTCGCCCACCACGCCCCCGAGCAGGTCTCCCCCGAGGCCGTGGCCCGCGCCGCCGGCGTCTCCCGCCCCCTGGTCTACCGGTACTTCCCCGGCGGCAGGCAACAGCTGTACGAGGCGGCGCTCCTCGGGGCCGCCGAGGAGCTGGAGCGCTGCTTCACCGAGCCCCGACGCGGCCCGCTGCCCGAGCGCCTGGGGCGCGCGCTGGACCGCTACCTGGCCTTCGTCGAGGACCACGCCGAGGGCTTCACCGCCCTGCTGCGCGGCGGCGGCGTCGCGGCCACCTCCCGCACCGGCGCCATCGTGGACCGGGTGCGGCGGGCCGCCGCCGACCAGATCATGGCGCACATGGCCGTCGAACGCCCCGGGCCGCTGCTGCTGATGGCGGTCCGCACCTGCATCTCCGCCGTCGAGACGGCCTCGCTGACCTGGCTGGACGAGGGGCGCCGGCCCGAACGCCCGGAACTGCGCGACTGGCTGGTGGACCACTGCGCGGCCGTGCTCGCCACCACCGCCCGGCACGACCCGCAGACCGCCGCCGCCCTCGCCGCGGCGGGGGGCACCGGCTGTCTCTTATACA
>NZ_VKHS01000484.1 GCF_014141525.1 Streptomyces calidiresistens | reverse complement strand
GGTGGGGATGGGGGTGTCGACGGGGCCCCCGACACGCCCCGGCACCGGGGCCCCGCTCTCCCCGGGCTCCTCTTCCCTCTCCGCGCGTCCGGTCATCACCGGCTTCCTCCCCTTCCCGCTCCCCTCCCGGTCGGTCGGCGCCGTGCACGAAACCCCGTGACCTCGGATGGAGGCGCACCCGGAGCCCCGATGGACGGCCGACACCCCGGCCCAACGTACCTCGGGACACCCATCGGCCTCCTCGGCCCCGAACCCCTCCCGGGCGGAAGGAGCGGCAGCCGAAAACCGGAGGCCGTCGGGCCACCGACCCGATACCGTCCGGTCACCGACCCGGGCCGGCCACCGGCCGCCCGGCCCGGCGTCCCGGGAGGGCACGGAGGATGACGAGGGAAAAACGCGCCCGGCCGCCGGCGATGGCCGGCATCGCGCGGCGGGCTCTGGAAGGGGCTCCCGCGCGGGGCCCGAGCGAGGCGGACCTCGCGGTGGGCCCGGTGGCGGCGGACGTGTGGATCCGGGGCGACCTCGGGTTCGTCCTCGTCCTGCACCGTCGGGACGACGGCTTCCTCGGAGAAGAGGTGTACCACTCCTTCCGTGACCCCGAGGGTGGCCCGGAGGGGGCGTGGTCCGAGTGCGACCACCTCGGCGGGAGCGTGTGGCGGCTCGACCCGAAGGAGGCGAGGGCTCGCGGAACGGGCCTCGCCAATGGCGCCCCGATGGTCGTCACGGATGACGAGGTGCGGCTCCACACCGGACGGGCGTCCGGGGACGAGGGGTGGGAACCGGTCCGGATCGTGGTGCTGCTCGCCCCCCGCGAAGCCGATGCCCTCGCCATCACCGGCGCGGACGGGACATCGTCCCGCCGGCGACCCCCGACCTCCCCCCTGGCCCTGGTGGTTCTCCTGCCCGGGGATCGGGTCCGGGTCCGCGCGACCCGGTCCACGGGCGGCGGACACGTCCCGGTGGGAGAGCCCGTCGACCTCGACCACACCCCTCCCCCGGACTCGGACCCGGACCCCGGTTCCGCGATCGGCGATTGCCCGTGACGCACCGGCCGGTGCCCCGACCGGACGGAGTACCGCGTCAGGTGCCGGAACCCGTGGAGCCCAGGATCGCCTCCCGCCGCGACTCCTCGGCGACGGCGAACACCGTGGTGTTGCCCGGCAGGCCTGAGACGAAGCCCACCTCACCGGTGGGGTCGGTGATTCCGCCGTCGCGGAGCTCGGCGACGTGCTCGACCACCATCGCGTTCTCCCCGCACAGCAGGGCGGTCCACCGATCCTCCTCCGCCTCGCCGCCGCCGCTGCTCACGAATGAGTACGGTCCTTCCGGATACCGTTCCTCCTCGTCCCCGCCGAGGGCGGGAGCGGAGAACAGGGTGAGCCTCGCCTCCGAGGGAGCCGCGTCGGGAACGACCGCGAAACCGCACGAGCCGCCTCCGGTGAGGAAGACGAACATCTCCTCTCCCACCCGGGCGGTCGCCAGGACACGACCCCCGCTCTCGGCGAGCACCTCTTCCACCGCCGCCGACCCCGCGCCGAGCACCTCCACCGCCGGCAGGTCTTCCAACGGCTCCGACCGCTCCTCGGCCCCGGCGTTCTCCCCACCCGTGCAGGCCGCGCAGGCGAGCAGAAGAGCCACCGCCACCGCCGGACCCATCCCGTGATTCCTCATCACACCCCCGTCTTCGCCACCGGAAGACCTCCGGGGCACTCTCCTCGCCCATCATCGGACACCGAGGCCCTGCCACCTTCCCCGCCCCCACCGATGACCAACCGTTGCCTCCGGATCCCCGCCCCGGAACGTCCCCGGAGCTTCCCGTCCCGAATCGAACGCGTCGGGTGGGGCCCGGTGCGATGCTCAGTCCCATGCGTTGAAGAGAAGGCCGCCGAGTGTGGTGGTCCCGGGGAAACGGCAGGCACGTCGTTCCACCGGAGAAAGACCGGAGGTGTCCATCTCCTCCAGGGGCGTGCTCAGCAACTGCCGGTCGAGAACCTCGAACCCCGCCCACGAGAACGCCCGGGCCCACCCCGGCGGTTCGATGAAGTCGGTGTCGTGCCACGGCCCGCGCTCCCCGACGAAGACGATCCAGGGGTGGTGGACATGGCACAGCACGACGCTCTCCTCCCGGCGGCTCAGGATCGACGCGGTGTGGAACGTGCGGGGATACTCCTGTTCCTCGAACTCTCCCACCCTGCCCTCGGCGAGGCGCGCGGCGTCGTACAGACCGGTACGAAAAAGACGGAGATCGGTTTCGGGCAGGGGGCCGTCCTTCGGCCGGAAGAACCCCGTGGCTCCTCGCGGCAGGACGAACGCCGTTCCCCCGTGGTCACGCATGTCGCCACCCTGCCCGCTCCCCGACGACCCCGCCGGCGAATTACCGGCGGGGACCGGGAGGGACCGGGAGGGAACCGGGACCCGTCCCATAGACCGACCGGAGCCGGGCCGGCGAGCCGGGAGGCGGCGGGACGCACCGCCTCCCGACCCTCTCCACACCCGGACGGCCACCGCCGGGAGAGGGTCAGCCCCTCGTCGGGGAGACCCGGTGGCCGGGGTCGTCGAGCCACACGGTGTGCGAACCGTCCGCCGAAACGGTGAGGCCGAAACGGTCGAAGCCGGGACGGCCCCGTGCGTCCCACCACCGCCACGCGCTCTCCAGCTCGTCCCACAACCGTCGCGGGCCGTACTGCACGACGGGATACGCGGGGGCGGGCCCCTCGTACCCGATCACGGCCCGGCTGGTGGCGCCGGTGTCGTACAACCACAGCCGGTAGGTTCCGGCGCCCGTCCACTCGACGCGGCAGAACAGGTCCGGCACCCGGACGCCGATGACGAACATGTGGAGCCAGTCCCCCACGTCCTCCGGTGAGAGCGCGGTCGTGCTCCGTTCCCCCTCTTCGGGGGAGCCGGGGAAGGCGTCGGGAGGCGGCAGGTTACGCCGCTGATCCCGCAGCCGCATGAACGCCGAGGATCCGACGAAGTGCCCGGAGGCCGAGCCGTCCCCGGGCACCGTGAGCCGGACGACCGCCTCGCCCCCGTACGTCGGCCCCCACGGAGCCACGATCACCCCGCCCGGTCGGCTCTGGCACAGCCAGGCCGGCGGCACCCGGCCGACCGAGCACGTGGCGATCACCCGGTCGTACGGGGCCTCGGTCGTGTACCCCTCCGCGCCGTCCCCGACGACCGTGGTCGGGGTGTGCCCGGCGGCGTGGAGACGCCGCCGGGCCTCCACGGCGATCTCCTCGTCCACCTCGACGGTCACCACGTTGCCGGAGCCGAGGCGGGCGGAGAGCAGCGCCGCGTTCCATCCCGTCCCCGTCCCGATCTCCAACACCCGGTGCCCGTCCAGCGGTTCGAGGGCGGCCAACATGGTGAACACCATGGTCGGCATCGAGTTCGAGCAGGAGGGGACACGGCCCTTCCCCTGGCCGGTGTGGGTGCCGTCGTCCCACTGGGTGGTGAGGGGGACGTCCCGGTGGACGGCCTCCCACCACACCTCCGGCTCCTCGCTCCTGATCACGCGCCGGCTCGGGCGGTTCATCCCCGCCCGCCCCGGCCAGATGACGTCGGGGACGAAGAGGTGCCGGGGAACGGCGTCGTACACGGGAACCCACGCCGGGGTCAGTGCCCCCGTGTCGATGAGAGCGGAGGCCAGCCGCCGGGGACCGGCCTCCGTGTCGTGCGTCGTCTCCACGGCTCAGCGACCGTCCGCCGGGCCCCGGCCGTCGTTGGTGTTTCCACCCTCGTCGGAACCTCCGCCACCGTGCTTGTTGCCGCTGTCGCTGTCGTCCTGCGGGTTGCCGTCGGCCATGGGAGGCATGGGGGTGATCGGGTACGGGTTCATCTCGGGACTCCTCGCTCTGTTCCGATGGGTGTTCGTGGTGCGGGGTGATCGTCCCCGGCGGTGGCGACCGAGCGGAACGGCGTCGGGGACCGGTCATCGGACCGCGACCCCGGCGGCCGTGGGTACGAAGCCGACGGAGGGGGCCGGCAGGTGTGCCGCCCGGTCGAGGAGCGCGGTTCGCGGGCACCCGACCATCGAGGGGGGCCGCCCGTGACGGGGCACGGCATGGGCGGAACCGGGCCGTTCCCCGGCCCCCGCACCGACCGGGAGGCGGCGCCGGTGATCGGCCCGGGACGGGGTCGGCCATCGGCAACGGGAGTCGAGCGCGTACGGCGCCCGGAGACGGTGCGCGCCCTCACCCATCGCGGTCACCCGCCCCGGCGCCGGGGGTGTGGTGCGCGGCGGAGACCGGAGGCGCCGACTCCGGAGGACGAACGTCCCCCGGCCGCGCGTCCCACTCCCGCCCGCCGCCCTCCGGC
>NZ_VKHS01000483.1 GCF_014141525.1 Streptomyces calidiresistens | reverse complement strand
GCCCACCAGGTAGCCCCCCACCAGACAGGCCACCGAGAGGGCGGAGAAGACCACCTGGATCGGCAGGGTGGCGCCGGGGCGCAGCACCCGGAGGGTGACCAGGCCGCACACCCCGGCCGCCATGATCGCGTACTGGGTGCCGGTGGCGGGCAGCAGGCCGGCGGCGGCGTCCCAGGTCTCCCCCAGAACCTGCCGACCGACCGCTGCCGGCAACAGGTACAGGACCAGCCCCCAGCCGGCGGCCACCACGGCCAGCACGCCGCCGGTCGCCGCCGCCGCCCGGGCCCGTCGGGCGGGGGTCCCGAGTCGGTTGAGCAGCGGCGGGCCGAACCCGGTGACGGCGTTGTACAGCACGTTCAGCGGGCCGAAGAGGGTGGTGGCGCCGCGCAGCGCGCCCACGGCGAGGGGGGTGGCGAACACGCCCAGACCGATCACGGCCAGCTGGGTGCCGGCGTTCCCCACCCCGAACTCGACGACGAAGCGGCGGCCGAGGTGGTCGCGGGCCAGGAGCGCGCGCACCGGGCGTCGGGCCGGCTCCCCGGCCGGACCGGGGGCGGCCGGGCCGATCGCGCGGCGCAGCAGGAACAGCCCCAGCGCCAGCGCCGGGAGCGCGGAGAGCCCCCAGGCCAGGACGGTGCCGAAGGTTCCCGTGCCGGCCGGCAGCACCGCCAGGACGGGGAGGACGACGGCGAGTCGCAACAGGTCCCCGGCCAGGGCCCGGCCGGGGCGCCCGAGCAGGGAGAAGGCGTACCGCAGGGCGTCCTGGGTGAGCACCACGGGCAGCACCAGGCCCAGGGCCGCCAGCCCGGCGGGGATCCCGTCCGGCGCCACCAGGGCCGGCGCGGCGAGCGGCAGGGCGAGCACGCCGGCGGCCACCGCGGTGAAGGCGACGGCGGTGCGGCACTCGCGGCCCCGCTCGGCGGTGGTGCCCCGGCCCAGCACCAGGGCCTGTCCCACGTAGGCGGTGGACGCCCCCAGCAGCAGGGTGAAGACCGTGTAGACCACGGCGAAGTCGGCGAACGAGGCGGCGTCCGCGCCGCGCGCGACGAAGACGACGACGGCGATGTTGGTCAGCGCCGCGACGCCCTGGTCGGCGACGGAGGCGAGCACGGCCGTGCGGACCCGGCCCGGACCCCCGGCGGGGACCGGGCCGGCGGCCCCCGTCACGGGCGGGGGGAGCGTTCTTCGAGTTCGGACGGGTCGACGATCCGCAGCCCGAGGGTCTCCGAGCCGAGGTCGCGGGGGCGCGGGCCGGTGCGGGGGTCGCCGTACCGGGTGCCCGGGGTGTCGCCCCCCTCCCGTCGCCGGGGGCGGCCGGCGGCGACGGAACGCTCCCGGTGCTCCCGCGGCCCCCCGGGCGGCTCCCGGCCGTCGGGGGCCCCGGCGCCGTAGGGCTCGTGGTACGGGGTGTCGGTGCCCTCGGGGTCCCGGGGCGCGTCCGCCTCGTCGGGGCCGTCGGGCTCCTCGGGGTTCCGGTCGCCCTCGTGGTCCGACCAGCGTTCGACCCCGGTCCCCCAGGAGTGCAGGACGGCGCCGAGGATCGTCCCCCCGGCCCCGACCACGAGTTCGCGCACCCGGGCCAGGTCGTCGCGCCGCACCTCGCCGGGGTCGCAGACCACGAGCACGCCGTCCACCCGGTCGATGAGCGCGATGGCGTCGGCGTAGGAGAGGACGGCGGGGGCGAGCACGGTCACCACGGCTCCCCGGGCATCGGCGTGCGCGACCAGTCGGCCGGCGGCCGGCGAGGTCAGGGCGCGCGGCACGTTGCGCACCCGACGGCCGGGGACCAGGTCGAAGACGCCGGACTCGCCGGCGTCGATCGGCACCCGCCGGCCGGCGGGCCATCCGCCCTCGCCGCCGCCGGGGGAACTGGCCCAGCCGGGGCGCACCCCGTCGGCGTGCCGCAACTGCTCGGTGAGGGTGGGGGTGCGCAGGTCCGCCTCGATGAGCAGGGCGTCCATGCCCATCTCGGCGAACGCCGCCGAGAGGTTGACGGCTGTGGTCAGGGGCGTGCCGATGCCGCCGCGCGGGGCCACCACCAGCAGGCGGCGGCGTTTGGCGAAGGTCTCGTCGTAGGCCAGCCGGAAGGCCACCGAACGGAACTCCTCGGCCAGGCGTCCCCCGGCGAGCAGTCGGCCGGGGGCGGGGCGGGCGGTGCGCGGCAGCACCCCGAGCACCGGGGCGCGCAGGGCGCGGCTGACATCCCCGGCCGAGCGGACCCGGGGGTCGAAGACCAGGCGGAGCCAGGCGGCGAGGAGGCCGAGACCGGCGCCGAGCATCGCGCCCAGGGCGGTGAGCAGCACCGGTCCCGGGCCGGAGGGCGAGGCGGGTGGGGCGGCCTCGGTGATGATCCGCCCGCCGGTGGTGTCCAGCGCGGTGAGGGCGTGCACGCGGTCGTTCAGGTCGTTGATCCGGGTGGTGAGGCCGGCGCGGGAGGCGAGCGCCTGCTCGTGCGCGGAGCTTCCCTCGGGCAGGCCGGCGATGTCGGAGTCGAGGGCCTGGCGTTCCTCCAGCAGGGGACCGCGCTGCTCCTCCAGCGAGGCGACCATGTTCTCCACCATCCGGTCGGCCACCGCCCGTCGGTTCTCCAGGTAGGCGGTGGCGAAGGCGTTGGCGTAGCGGGCGGCGCGGGCGGGGTCGTCGGCGGTGTAGGAGAAGCGCAGCACCTCGGTGTTGGGCGGGTTGGTGACCTGCAGGCCCTCCTTGATCCGGTCGGCCTCCTCCTCGGGGAGGCCGAGTTCGACGGCGGCGGCCCGGGCGACGGTGCCGCTGACGGCGGTGCGGCGCTCGGAGCCCATCGCGACCCGGTCCAGGGTGCCGCCCTCGAAGGCGTCGCGGGTGGGGGCGCGCAGCACCACCTCGGTACCGGCGATGTAGGTGTCGGTGGTGCCCAGGCCGAGCCATCCGCCGCCCAGCAGGCCGACCAGGACGCCGAGTCCGATCAACAGGCGGTAGCGCAGCAGCTGGCGGAACTGCTCGCGCAACTGGTCGGGTTCGTCGTGGGCGTGGCCGGGGCGGGCGTCCTCGCGGTGCGGTGCCGGTTCCCTCATGCGGTGGCGTCCTTCCGCTCGTGCGGGGCGGCGTCCGGTCGGTGGACGGCCAGCGCCTCGTCGAGGAGTGCGGAGATCCGGGCCAGGCCGGCCTCCCGGCCCAGGTGGGTGCGGGCGTAGTCGAATCCGCGCGCCCCGATCGCGTCGGCCGCCGCCGGGTCGGCGGCGATCTCGCGGGCGGCCCCGACGAGGGCGGCGGGGTTCTCCGGCGGCACCAGCCAGCCGGCGTCGGAGCGGCGGATCTCCTCGGCGGTGCCGCCGCCGTCGGCCACCGAGGCGATGACCGGGCGGGCGGCGGTGAAGTACGAGGTGAGCTTGGAGGGCACGCTCATGTCGAGGACCGAGGCGCGCTGGGTGACCACCAGGGCGTCGGCGGCGGCCAGGACGTCGGGGAACTCGGCGTCCCCCGCGGGGGGCAGGATCCGCAGGTTGGGCACGTCGGCGGCGGCCTCGAGCAGGGCGGCGCGCCGGTTGCCGTCCCCCATCAGGACCACCAGCAGGTCGGGGGCCAGGCGGGCGGTCTCCACCAGGACCTCCAGGCCCTGCTTGAGCCCCATGTTGCCGGAGTGGAGCAGCACCGTGCGGCCGGGCTCCCAACCGAGGCGGGCGCGGGTGTCGGCCCGGGTGCCGGTGGGGCGCGAGACGTGCGCCCAGTTGGGCACCAGGCGGATCCGGTCGTCGGGCACGCCCAGGGAACGGACCCGTTCGCGGAAGCTCTCGTGGATGACGCCCACGAGGGTGGCAGCGGCCAGCACGCGGCGCTCGACGGCCGCCGCCGCGGCGGCGGCCCGCCCGCCGCCGGCGATGCCGCTCTGCGCGGCGGCGGCTCCCATCAGGTCCTGCACCACCGGCACGAAGGGCACCCGCCCGCGGCGGGCGAGCCGGGCGGCGAGCACCCCGCCGGCGAGGGAGGGCATCTGGGCGAGGATGGCGTCGGGGCGGCCGACGGCGGGCGGGGCGAGCAGACCGCCCGCCAGGATGGAGGCCTCGTACAGGCCGCGTCGCACGGCGGTCTGACGGGACGGCACGGTGTGGCGGCGGCGGTGCACCCGGACGCCGTCGCGCAGTTCGCCGGCGCGCCACCGACCGCGCCAGGCGGGGTCGACGCGCCAGGCGGGGTAGTGCGGCATCCCGGCCAGCACGTGCACCTCGGCGTCGCGACGGGTCACCCAGTCCTCGGCGATCTGGGCGGCGTAGGGGCCGATCCCGGCGCGCTCGGGTGCGTAGTTGGTGGAGACCAGGAGCAGGCGTTCGCGGGGTGCGGACGGGGGC
>NZ_VKHS01000482.1 GCF_014141525.1 Streptomyces calidiresistens | reverse complement strand
CGCCGCGTGCGCCCCCGTGCGCCCCCTCCGTCGGACGGCCGGCGTTTCCCGCCGCTCGATGTAACGATCAGAGGTCGGTCCCACGGGGCCGCGAATCGGACATCCGGTGAACGTTTTCGAGTCCGGTTGCAGCGGGCAACTGACAGCAGGGCGAATCAGGAGGGTCACCCGTGATCATCTGGTTGAACGGGGCGTTCGGTGCGGGCAAGACCTCGGTGGCGGGGGAACTGGTGGAACTGCTGCCGGGTGGCGTGCTGTTCGAGCCGGGGCGGCTGACCGCGGTGCTCCGCGGCACCCTGCCGGTCAAGAGTTGGGAGGAGACGGGCGACGTCCGGAACCTGCCGGCCTGGCGCCGACTGGTCGTCGAGGCGGTGGCGGCCGTCCACCGCGAGACCGGCGGCACCCTGGTGGTCCCCGGCAGTCTGCTGGACCGCTCGCACCGGGACGAGATATTCGGCGGTCTGGCCGCCTGCGGGCTGAGCGTTCGGCATCTGCTGGTCCACGTCGACGAGGCCGTGCTGCGTCACCGTCTGCGGGACCGCCCCCCGCCGACGGCGGGGAGGACGAATCCCCCCGTGCCCGCCTACGGCGATCCCCCGCCGGATCGACTGCGGGCCCCCGACCCGATCGGTGCCTACCTGAGGGCGTTGGAGGAGTGGCTCGCGCTGGATGCCCACACGGTCGACGCCGCCGGGCTCACCCCCCGCCTGATAGCCGAGCGCCTCGCGAGGGCGGTGGGCGCAGGGGCGGGACTCTGCCCCATGCCGGGCACCCCGCGCCGGACGGGGGCCACCGTCGCCGCGGGCGTGCTCTTCTTCGACGAGGACGACCGGGTACTGCTGGTGGACCCGGTCTACAAGGCCGGTTGGGAGTTCCCCGGCGGGGTGGTGGAGTCGGGGGAGTCCCCGGCCCGGGCCGCGATCCGCGAGATCGCCGAGGAGTTGGGCCTGCGGATGTCCGGGGCGCCGCCCCTGCTGGTCATCGACTGGGAACCGCCCAGGCCCCCGGGGTACGGCGGGCTGCGCCTGCTCTTCGACGGCGGTGTGCTCCCGCCGGAACGTGCCGCCGGGCTGCTCCTTCCCCCCGACGAGTTGCGCGCCTGGCGGTTCGTCGACCCGGTGGAGGCCGAACGCCTGCTCTCCCCGAACCGGATGGCCCGGCTGCGCTGGGCCCTCCGGGCCCGGGCCGAGGGCCGACCGCTCAACCTCGAGGCGGGGGTCCCCGTCGGCCCCGGCGCGCCCGTGGGCCCCTGACCGCCCCGGGACCGGGGCGACCCGCCGCCGGTCCGGCGGCGGGATGCCCGGGCCCTCAGCCGGCGCGCTCGGCGTAGCGCAGCAGGAACAGCGCCTCGGCCACCGACATCCGCTCCAATTCGTCGGGGGACACGCTCTCGTCCACGGCGTGGATCCGGGCCGCCGGCTCGCTCAGCCCGGTCAACAGGATCTCCGACTCCGGGTACAGCCCCGCCAGGGTCGCGGTCAGCGGGATCGAGCCGCCCTGGCCGATCACCTCCATCCGCGCGCCGTCGTAGGCGGCGGCCATCGCCTCCGCCATGGCCTCGTACGCCGGACTCGACACATCGGCCCGGAACGGCTGTCCCTCGCCGACGGCCTCCACCGAGATCCGCGCCCCCCACGGTGCCCGCGACTCCAGGTGCGCGGCCAGCAGCTTGCCCGCCTCACCCGCGTCCACCCCCGGTGGCACGCGCAGACTGACCAGGGCCGCCGCGCTCGCCTGGACCGAGGGGGTCGCCCCCGTCACCGGTGGGCAGTCGATGCCCAGCACCGTCGCGGCGGGCCGTGCCCACAGGCGATCGGCCGGCTCGCCGGAGCCCATCAACCCGACCCCCTCCAGGACCCCCGCGTCCGCCCGGAACCGCTCCTCGGGGTAGGCGGTGCCCTCCCAGACACCGTCCGCCGGCAGCCCGTCGATCACCGTGTCGCCGGCCTCGTCGCGCAGCGAGTCCAGCACCCGGATCAGGGCGGCCAACGCGTCCGGGGCCGCGCCGCCGAACGCGCCGGAGTGCAGGTTCCCCTCCAGGGTGTCCACCCGCACCCGTGCCATCGTCATGCCGCGCAGCATCGCGGTGACGGTGGGGGCCCCGGCGCGGAAGTTCCCGCTGTCGCCGATGATCACGGCATCGGCCCGCAGGAGCTCCGGATGGGCCTCGGCATACCGCTCCAGTCCGCCGGTGCCCTGCTCCTCCGACCCCTCGACGATCACCTTGACGCCCACCGGGATCCCCCCGGTCGCGCGCAGCGCGCGCAGTGCCAGCAGGTGCATCAGCACCCCGCCCTTGCAGTCGGCGGCCCCCCGGCCGTACCACCGACCGTCCCGCTCGGTCAGTTCGAAGGGCGGGGAGGTCCAGGCGGACTCGTCCAGCGGCGGCTGCACGTCGTAGTGCGCGTAGAGCAGTACGGTCGGCGCCCCGGCGGGACCGGGCAGTTCGCCGTACACCGAGACCGTGTCGTCGGGGGTCCGCAGCAGCCGCACGTCGGGAAAGCCCTCCGCGCGCAGCGCCGTCGCGATCCACCCGGCGGCCGCCTCGCACTCGGAGGGCGGGTACTGGGCGGGGTCGGCCACCGAGCGGAAGGCGACCAACTCGGCCAGCTCCTCCCGGGCACGGGGCATCAGGGCGGCGACCCCGGCCACGATGTCGGCGGCTCGGGGGATACCGGCGTCGCGGGGGCCGGCGGCCTCGGGGGTGGACTGCATCGTGGGACCTCTCCTGGGTGTCGGGGTGTCCGGTGGGTCGGGGGTCTCCCGGCCGCGGCGCGCACCGCGGCGGGTCGGCACGGAACACCGGGCGTGCGGTGGGGTGTCCCCGATCGACCGGGCCGTCGGCGGGCCGCGTCGTCGGAGATCATCCCACAGCGGGGGTCGGCCCACCCCGGGTCGTAGGATGCCGTGACGCGGGGAATCGGGACGCGACGACGGGGAGCGGCTGCCAATCGTGAGCGGTGGGAACGGGACGGGGAACACGACCTGGGACGTCATCGTGGTGGGCGCCGGACCCGCGGGGGCCTCGGCCGCGCGGGCCGTGGCCGAGGCCGGACGTCGGGTGCTGTTGCTGGAGAGGGCGGAACTGCCCCGGTACAAGACCTGCGGCGGTGGCATCATCGGGCCGTCCCGCGACGCCCTGCCCCCCGGGTTCGACCTGCCGTTGCGCGAGCGCGTCCATGCCGTCACCTTCTCCCTGGACGGGCGCCTGACCCGAACCCGCCGTTCCCGCCGCATGCTCTTCGGCCTGGTGGACCGCCCGGAGTTCGACCGCCGACTCGTGGAGTCGGCCGTCCGGGCCGGTGCCCGACTGCGCACCGGCGCGACCGTCCTGGGAGTGGAGCAGCACGGGCCCGACGTCCCCGACCGCCGCACGGTGGTGGTGCGGCTGGCCGGCGGCGAGACGCTCCCGGCCCGTGCCGTGGTCGGCGCGGACGGCAGCGCCGGTCGCACCGGCGCGCACGTCGGGGTCCGCACGGACCGCGTGGATCTGGGCCTGGAGGCCGAGATCCCGGTTCCGCCCGAAGTGGCCGCCGATTGGCGCGGTCGGGTGCTGATCGACTGGGGGCCCCTCCCCGGGTCGTACGGCTGGGTCTTCCCCAAGGGGAACCGGCTCACGGTCGGCGTCATCTCCGCGCGGGGCGAGGGCGCGGCCACCCGGCGGTATCTGGAGAGGTTCACGGCCCGGTGCGGACTGGCCGGTTTCGAGCCCGAGATCTCCTCCGGCCATCTCACCCGGTGTCGGGCCGACGACTCGCCCCTCTCCCGGGGGCGGGTCCTGGTGTGCGGGGACGCGGCGGGCCTGCTCGAACCGTGGACCCGGGAGGGCATCTCCTTCGCCCTGCGGTCCGGGCGGTTGGCCGGGGAGGCGGCGGTGCGGATGGCCGTGGCCGCCGACGCCGTGGAGACCCGGCGACGGGCGGTGGAGTACGCCGACGCCGTCACCCGGGGACTCGGTACCGAGATGGGGGTCGGTCGTCGGCTCTACGCCGCCTTCACGCACCGACCGGCCCTGCTGCACACCGCCCTGATCGGCCTCCCCCCGGCCTGGTCGGCCTTCGCCGGTATCGTGCGCGGCTCCACCAACCTGGCCGATCTCACCCGGGACCACGCCTCGGTGCGACGGCTGGTCACCGCACTGGACCGGTTGGACGCCCGCCGGGCGGCCCCTCCCGAGGGGCCGGGAACCTCCCCCGACGGGGCGCCGGGGGCGAGAGCGGCACGGGACGACGGGGAGGACACCGGGGGGACGCGGGATCTTCCGCGCGGTTGACCCGGGCCCGGGGTCGGCGGGCGAACGCCCCGGGGTCCCCCGCCGGGGCGGGGA
>NZ_VKHS01000481.1 GCF_014141525.1 Streptomyces calidiresistens | reverse complement strand
CCCCGGTGCCGCTCGCGCCGCCCGCCCCCGCACCGGTCCGGGGGAAACCGGAACCCTGCCGGGGCTGCCACGACGTGCTGCTGCGCCCCGAAGCCGGCCTGACCCACTGCCGGGCCTGCCGCGAGGCGATGACCCGGGCCCCGACCGCCGCCTGACCCGACCGATCGGGAACAGACAAGGGTGTGCAAGCACCGTGCTTGCACACCCCCCTCCGGCCCCCCACCCCGCACGGGGCCGGGCGGTCCTCGTTCGCCTTCCCCGGGGCTGTTTACGACCTTTGGCAGGTTTTGTGGACGGTGCGAACTCGCACCGTGCAAGCACGGCGCTTGCACCGGGGCGTCGGAGGCGGGTGCCGGTGGGAGGAACGGTCATCTCGGATCGACTCCGCCGGACCCGGAAGACTCCTCCGCCCTCTCGACAGGGAGGGACCTGGATGGCCACGGCTTCGGGAACCGGGATGCGGCGTGCCGGCGGCACACCGGTGGGCGCCCCGCCCACGGCGCCCCGTCACCCGGCTGTGCGAGGAGCCGGGTCGTTGTCCGCCGGACCGGCTACGGTGGTTTCCATGTGGTTGATCCGGAGTTCCGGGCGAGGCGAAATGTCCGATTCCCTGCTTCTTGCAAAATCGGGCACACCCCGCCGGTAAACTCCCAGGTCAGCTACTCTGCTCCCCGCGCACGCGGGGATGGTCCCCGGCGGCTTTTGCGTAACCGGCGATTTCAGCGCTGCTCCCCGCGCACGCGGGGATGGTCCCCACTCGGCCACCTTCTCGCGGTCCCCGGTGTGCTGCTCCCCGCGCACGCGGGGATGGTCCTTGCCGGCGGGTGTCGGACTCGTAGATCAGCATCTGCTCCCCGCGCACGCGGGGATGGTCCCCCGGCGCGGACGCCGTGGATGTCGCGGGGCGCCTGCTCCCCGCGCACGCGGGGATGGTCCCTCGAATTTCTACGCGTTCAGGATCGTGTTCCTCTGCTCCCCGCGCACGCGGGGATGGTCCCTGGCAGAGAACCGGAGACGGGGCGAAAGGCCGCTGCTCCCCGCGCACGCGGGGATGGTCCCGTGTGCCGGGGCCACAGCACCCACCCGGGCGGCTGCTCCCCGCGCACGCGGGGATGGTCCCTGGACCGAAGGGCTCGCGGGCCGGTTCATGCCCTGCTCCCCGCGCACGCGGGGATGGTCCCGCGGATGATACGGGAGTACCCGTCGCGTCGCCCTGCTCCCCGCGCACGCGGGGATGGTCCCGGGGCGGCCCCTCTGCATGCGGGGTGGGCACGCTGCTCCCCGCGCACGCGGGGATGGTCCCACCAGCAGCACGAACGCGACCACCTCGCTCACCTGCTCCCCGCGCACGCGGGGATGGTCCCAACGACCTCGACGTCCTGATCGGCATCGACTACTGCTCCCCGCGCACGCGGGGATGGTCCCAGATGGTGCGCCTGATACGCCCAGCGCGAGATCTGCTCCCCGCGCACGCGGGGATGGTCCCTCCGCCTGTCCGGCCTGCACCTCGTTCGCCCCCCTGCTCCCCGCGCGCGCGGGGATGGTCCCTCCGCGACCACGGCCGTCCTCGCGGGCGGTCACTGCTCCCCGCGCATGCGGGGATGGTTCCGGCCGGGAGATCGACGGTGAGGCGCCGGCCGCGGGGTTCCGGAGGCGGGGCACAGTGAGGGGGAGTGCCGGGCCGGGTGCCCGGGGGTGGTCAGCCGGGGGTCCGGCCGATTCCGGCCAGGGCCGTGACGAGGAGGACGAAGACGGCGAGGGCGGGCAGGGGCATGTGCCCGCCCGATCGGTCGACGGCGTCGATGAAGTACCCGGACAGCCCAGCCCACATCAGCCCGCCGACCAGCACGAACACCGTGGTGTCGCGCTCTCCGGTCAGCCGCATGCCTGCCCACAGCAGAATGGGCATGAGCAGCCGGGAGGCGGCGGTGGTGAGCAGGAACTCCGGGGCTCCGGAGAACAGGACGTCCCCTGCGCCGGTCGAGGCGTCGCGGGCACGCGCGTAGCCGGCGGACATCAGGGCGTGGCAGGCCGCCGTGGCGGCGGTGACGGTGAGGGCCCCCTTGGCGTGACGCATGTACCGCATGGCGGCCATCCTCGCGCCCTTCGTGCCCAACAGGCCCCGAACCGGGCGTACTTGTGACCCGGCGGTGGAGTGCGGACGGGGGTCGCAGGGGCACACCGCACCTTTTCGGCTGCCCCGGAGAAGTGCTGCCGGAGGAATCCGGGGGGCCGAAGCGCGAATCCGTTGAGCGCGAGTCCGTTGCCTCCTACACAGGTAAGGGTGGCCTACCTCATACATGATTCCTTCGCGGTTCTCTTTTCATCCTGATCACAACTTGGTGATACCTGTTTTCCGGGAAGGACAGCCCCGGGACCATCGCCGCCATGCGCACAACAACCCCCGGCGCCGCCGTCGCCGCCGCCCTGCTCCTCGCCCTCACCACCACCGCCTGTACCGAGGAAGAGCCGGAGAACGAGCCCCTGCCGGTCTCCTCCCGGGACTTTCCCGACGGTCAGTGGCCGTTCACCGTCGACGCGGGCAACCTCACCTGTGAAGAGGTCTCGGTCGGGACGGCCCTTCTTCTCGAGGTCGGCGGCACGACCTATGTCCTCAACGGACCCGCCACCATATTGGCGGAGGAAATGGGCTGGGAGCGCATGCACCTCATCTGGGCCGACGATCCCGCGGACAGCCGGAACAAGATCCCCACCACCGCCGTGGAGAACTACGCCAAGGAGCACTGCTGACCGCTCCGGCCCGGGCACGGGACAGCGGAGGGAGTTGTCGTCCCCGGAACCCTCCGTGGTGGTGACGGGCAGGGTCGCCACGCGGATGTGACCGATCGACGGCGGGAAGAAGCCCCATCACGCTCGTTGCGCGATGGGGCGGTTCCCCCGGTCGAGGTGCGGGGAGGCCGGGGCGGTCAGACGTGCTCCACCCCTCCGGCCCTGACGCCGGCCACGAACCCGGCGAACGCGGCGGTGGGGACGTTCAGCACCGGTCCGGTCGGGTTCTTGGAGTCACGGACGGGCACCACGCCGGACGAGCCGGCGAGGTTCGTCGCGACCTCCACGCAGTTGCCGCCGTTGTCGCTGTAGGAGGAGGTGAACCAGCACGGGGATTCGGTCGTCACGTCATGCCCTTTCGTAGCTGGTCGATCATGGCCACGGATGCCGCCTGCGAGAGCGCTTCACCCTGAAGTTGATGGTAGGCCGTCAGCATGGGCAGGACGGAGGTGCTGTCCCGCTCCAGGTGGCCCTGCAACTGGGACTCCGCGTAGCAGACCATCGAGCGATCCGGCAGCGTCAAGAGGTTGACCGGCAGGTTGAACGTGCGGCGTTCGCCCATCCCGTACGGCGCGATCTGGACCACCGTGTTGGGCCGCTCGGCGAACTCGGCGAGGTACCGCAGCTGGGCGTCCATGACCTCGCTGCCGCCGACCGGTCGCCGGACGCAGCTCTCGTCCATGGTCACGAACACCATGGGTGGTCGGGGCCGGGTGAGCGCGGCCTGCCGATCCGCGAGGAACTGGACGCGCTCCTCCGCCTGCTCGGGCGTGACGGCGCCCCGCCGAACGGCGCTGTCCGCCAACACCCGGGCGTACTCCGGTGTCTGGAGCAGGCCGGGGATGATCCCGATCTCGAAGAGCCGGATCTCCACCGCGCGCCCCTCGTATCCCACGTACTCCGGGAAGCCCTCCAGGAGGCTGCCGTGCCGGATGTTGCGCCACTCGCGCTCGAAGGAGTTGTCGGACTCCCGGGTGCCGAAGGCGCGATCCACGCCCCGCGAGAAATGAAGGGTCGGCGGTTTGCGTCCGGTTTCCACGGCCGAGACGTGCTGACTCGAATACAACAGGCGGTCGGCCAGATCCTCCTGGCTCCACCCCCGCTCCTCACGAAACCGCCGGATACGGGCTCCGTACGCCGCTTGCGGGCTCGCGTCGGGGTTCAGCTCCTTGCGGTTGACCACGCCGAGCACCTTCCCTTCCTTCGCATATGACTAGTTGAAGGGGCTCTGTCCTCAAGCCATTCTGAACCCCCTTGGTAGTGGATTCGCCACGGAGAGGAACAGGTGTGCCCGACGAAAACGTGTTCGCTCCTCGGCCGACGCCCTTCCGCACCCCGGGAACCGGCACCTCGGCGGCGGCCGGCGGCGTCAACCCGTCGCGCCCACGGGATGACCGGCAGCCGGGGAACGCGGCCGGGCGCGGACCCCACCGCCCCTGTCCGGCGGGAAGGTGCGCGGTGGCGATGGCCGGTGCCCTCCCGGAGGTCGAGGATCCTCCGACCGACGAGACCGCCCCGCCCGACGAGCCCGCCCCCGCCTGT
>NZ_VKHS01000480.1 GCF_014141525.1 Streptomyces calidiresistens | reverse complement strand
TCCGAGGAGGCGGTGGAGGGCCCGGTCGGGGCCTGAGCCGGGCCGGTGCGCCGGGTGCCCGGCGGGGGTCGATGGCCCGTGGGCGCCCTCGGGTCGGGGGTCGCGCCGGTAGACTTCTGCTCTCACCGCAACATCGGTCCCCGGAGGAGTGCATGGCAGCCAGCGACCGGCCGACGGGAGCGGGCAGGACGGACGGTCTGCTGCGCGCCTCCCTGAGCGCCATCGCCCCGGGCACCCATCTCCGGGACGGCCTGGAGCGCATCCTGCGGGGCAACACCGGCGGCCTCATCGTGCTGGGCTTCGACCGCACCGTGGAATCCCTGTGCTCGGGTGGCTTCGTGTTGGACGTGGAGTTCACCGCGACGCGGCTGCGGGAGCTGTGCAAGCTGGACGGCGCGGTGGTCCTGGACCGCGACAGCACCAAAATCGTGCGGGCCGGTGTGCAGTTGGTGCCGGATTCCGACATCCCGACCGAGGAGACCGGCACCCGGCACCGCACGGCGCAGCGGGTGTCGATCCAGACCGGTTTCCCGGTGGTGTCGGTGAGCCAGTCGATGCGGTTGATCGCGCTGTACGTGGACGGGCAGCGGCGGGTGCTGGAGGACTCCGGCGCGATCCTGTCGCGGGCCAACCAGGCGCTGGCCACCCTGGAGCGGTACAAGCTGCGGCTGGACGAGGTCACCGGCACGCTCTCCGCGCTGGAGATCGAGGATCTGGTGACCGTCCGGGACGTGGCGGCGGTGGCGCAGCGGCTGGAGATGGTGCGCCGGATCGCGGCCGAGATCGCCGAGTACGTGGTGGAGCTGGGCACCGACGGGCGGCTGCTGTCGTTGCAGTTGGAGGAGCTGATCGCGGGCGTGGAGCCGGAGCGGCAGCTGGTGGTGCGGGACTACCTGCCCGAGGCGAGCGCGAAGCGGTCGAAGAAGGTGTCCACGGCCCTGGCCGATCTGGACGCGCTCACCCACCCGGAGTTGCTGGAGCTGCCGATGGTGGCCCGGGCGATGGGGTACAGCACCTCGCCGGAGACGCTGGACAGCGCGGTCTCCCCGCGCGGCTTCCGGCTGCTGGCGAAGGTGCCGAGGTTGCCGGGCGCGGTGATCGACCGGCTGGTGGACCACTTCGGCGGGTTGCAGAAGCTGCTGGCGGCGTCGGTGGACGATCTGCAGGCGGTGGACGGCGTGGGCGAGACCCGGGCCCGCTCGGTGCGCGAGGGGCTCTCGCGTCTGGCCGAGTCCTCCATCCTGGAGCGCTACGTCTGACCGGCGTGAGGGCACCGGCCGGTCGGATCATCCGACTCCGTGGTGCCGCATCCGGGCATCTCCCGACCTTCCGGCGTCTCCCGGCGGGACGTATCCCGGGGAGGCGTGTCCCGGCCGAGGGGGCCGATGATGTCCGGCAGCGCCCTGTTCTTCCCCTGATCGCCTTCCGTAGGGTCGGGCCGTGCACCCGATCCCCGCTCCCGTGGAACTCCTGCCCGGTCCGACGGAGGGCGGCGCGTTCGTCCTCGATCCCGACACCCGGCTGATCGCCGACCCGGCGAGCGGGACGACCAAGCGGTGGCTGACCTCCGTGCTCGGCCCGTCGCTCGGCCTGCCGCTGCGCCCCGGCGACCCGTCGGCCGCCGACGCGTCGAACACGATCACCCTGCGGGTCGCCGAGCGGCTCGCGGACCGCGGGCCCGAGGCGTACGAGCTGGTGGTGGACGCCTCCGGGGTGCTGATCGAGGGCGGCGGCGCGGCCGGGGTGCTGTGGGGGGCGCAGACCCTGCGGCAACTGCTGGGCCCGGACGCCTTCCGGCGCGCGCCGCTGCGCGACGGCCCCCGGGCGGTGCCGGCGGTGCGGATCGCCGACGCCCCGCGCTTCGCCTGGCGCGGCATGATGCTGGACGTCGCCCGGCACTTCATGCCCAAGGACGGGGTGCTGCGGTACCTCGACCTGCTCGCCGCCCACAAGCTGAACGTGCTGCACCTGCACCTGACCGACGACCAGGGGTGGCGGATGCCCGTGGCGCGGTATCCCCGGCTCACCGGGGTGGGGGCCCACCGGGCCCGCACCCGGCCGGGCTTCGGCGAGGACGGCCCGTGGGAGGAGCGTCCGCACGGAGGCCACTACACCCGCGAGGACCTGCGGGAGATCGTGGCGTACGCGGCGGCGCGGCACATCACCGTCGTCCCGGAGATCGACCTGCCCGGCCACTCGCAGGCCGCCATCGCCGCGTACCCCGAGTTGGGCAACACCGATGTGGTGGACACCTCGGCCCTGGAGCCGTGGGACCGGTGGGGCATCAACCCGAACGTGCTGAACCCCTCCGACGCGACGCTGGAGTTCTACGAGAACGTCCTGGCCGAGGTGCTGGAGGTCTTCCCCTCGGAGTGGATCCACATCGGCGGCGACGAGTGCCCGAAGGAGCAGTGGCGGGCCTCCCCCGCCGCCCGGGGCCGCATCCGGGAGCTGGGCCTCGCCGATGAGGACGAGCTGCAGAGTTGGTTCATCCGGCATTTCGACCGGTGGCTCGCCGAGCGGGGACGCCGACTGATCGGCTGGGACGAGATCCTGGAGGGAGGGTTGGCGCCGGGGGCGACGGTGATGTCCTGGCGGGGGTACGCGGGGGGCGTCGCGGCGGCACGCGCCGGGCACGACGTGGTGATGTGCCCGCAACAGCACACCTATCTCGACTGGCGCCAGTCCGAGGATCCCGACGAGCCGGTGCCGATCGCGCACGCCCGCACCCCGGAGGACGTGTACCGCTTCGAGCCGGTGCCGGAGTCGCTGACGGAGGCGGAGGCGGCGCGGGTCATCGGCGTCCAGGCCAACGTCTGGACCGAGACGATGGACAGCGCCCGCGCGGTCGACTACATGGTCTTCCCGCGCCTGGCCGCCTTCGCGGAGGTCGCCTGGAGTTCCCTGCCGCCGCCGGCCGAGCGGGACGTCACCGACTTCGCGCGCCGGATGGAGGCCGCCCACTACGCCCGACTCGACGCGCTCGGGGTGGAGTACCGGCCGCCGTCGGGCCCCCGACCCTGGCAACGGCGCCCGGGCGTGCCCGGCCGCCCCCGGGACGGGGCCCCGCCGGAGCGCTGACCGGCTCGCCCGGAGCGCCGCGGGGCCGTGCCGGTGAACCGGCCCGTCGTGCGGCGACGCTGCGTTCGCACCCGCCGTGCCGTGTTCGGCTCCCCCGCCGCCGGTGGTGACGGGGGGAGGCCCTCAGTCCTCCTCGAGGCGGAAGGTGGTGCGGGCGACGGGGAAACCGTCGATCTCGGCCTCGGCCAGATAGGTGCCGTAGGGGGCGGCGGGGCCCCGGGTGTCGCAGTCCTCGACGGAGCGGCGGCGGTCCCAGGTGATGATCCGCTCCGTCGCGCCGTCCGCCGGCACGGCCACCGGGGCGGAGGCGAGACCGGTGGGACAGGTCGTGGAGTCCCAGATCGTGCGGTCCCCGTCGTCGGTGCGGGTCATGGTGAGGGCGAACGAGCGGTGACCGAGGTCGGTCCGGCAGTCGGCGGACGAGGTGTTGGTCAGGGTCAGTCGCAGTCGGGGCAGTTCACCGGGCGGGTAGGAGTTGGAGACCGGGGACAGCGAGAGCTTCAGGGCGCCCTCCGGGCAGCGCGGCAGGGAGGCCGCGACCGCGCCGCCGGTGCCACCCGGGCCGCCGGCCGTGCCGTCGGGGTCGGCCGAGCCGCCCGGGCCGGCCGGGTCGTCGATCGCGATGCCCTCCACGTCGCCGGAGCCGGGGGCCGCCGGGTCGGCGCCGTCGGCGCCGGTCCCCTCGTCGGTCCCGTCGTCGCCGCCGGTCCCCTCACCGGTCCCGTCGTCGGTGCCCTCGGCATCCCCGGTGCCGTCCCCGTCCCCCTCCTCGTCCTCGTCGGCCGGGTCCCGGCCGCCGGGACGGTCCTCGACGAGGTCGTCGTCCTCCTCGTCGTCCGGTTCGGGGGAAATGGAGGTGGCCGGTCCGCCGGCACCGTCGTCCCCACCGGAACCGGGGGAACCCGAACCCCCGAGGTTCAGCGCCCACCAGATCAGCAGCCCGAGCAGCGCCAGCAGGAGCAGCACAACGCCCCGCCGCCGCCAGTAGATGGAGGAGGGCAGCGGTCCGACCGGAGTGCGCAGAGATCCCACGCGCAAACTCTACGCTGCTCGCGCCCCCCAACAGCGGCGTTTCCCCGGCGGGTTGCGCTTGCGCGCACGTCCGTTCGGGGTGAGCCGGGCGTCGGGCGGCGCGCTCCGTTCCCGGTGCGGTGTCGGACATGCCAGGATCGTGGGGCGATGACACCGAATTCCTCCGCCTCCACGGCTTCCCCCGCCCCCGGTCCCACCGTCCCCGCCCCTTTCTCTTATACAAGTCATTCTCA
>NZ_VKHS01000048.1 GCF_014141525.1 Streptomyces calidiresistens | reverse complement strand
GACGAGCGGGTGGAGATCGCGTACCTGGAGGGCGGCGCGGGGTGTCCCGCTACGGCCGGACGTACGGCCGGGTCAGGATCTCCATGTTGTGGCCGTCGGGGTCGTCGAAGTAGGCGCCGCGACCGCCGAAGAGGTGGTTGATCCGATGGGGCTCCGTGTGGTGGGGGTCGGCGTAGTGGGTGACCCCGGCCGCCTCCAGACGGGCGATCATGGCGTCGAACCGGTCCTCGGGCACGAGGAACGCGTAGTGCTGCGGCTGGATGGGCTCGTCGCGCTTCTCGTGGTAGTCGAGGGTGACGCCGTTGCCGAGATCGACGGGGAGGAAGGGCCCGAAGGGGGCGCCGACCTCCAGGCCGAGAATCGTGGCGATGAATTCGGCGGACAACCGTCGGTCCGTGGCGTGGACGACGGTGTGGTTCAACTGGACGGCGGTCGACGCCTCGGGGGTGTGTCGGTGCTGTCGGTGCTGTCGGTCGTCGCGCATGCGTGAATGTCTCTCCGGTCCGGCTCCGATGGGGGAAACGCCGCGTGGGCGTGGATGGGGGGGACGCGAAGAGGTGGCGGGGCCCTGGCCCGCCCCGGGCTCATGCCGGGGCCGGGCGCCCCACTCGTGCGTGGCCCGAAGCCGACCCGGCAGTCACGGGGATGACGCTACCGGTTGACGGTGCGTCACGACAAGACCCGGTGGTGGGGCGGTCCGTCCGGTGATCGCCGGGGTTTCCGGGAGCCGGTGAAGTCCCCGTGGGGGAACCGGGGGTCGCCCCGGAACCCCCCTACGGCGCGGCCGGGAAGCCGCGCGGGGACCCCCGGCGGGCTCCCGCCGGGCGGCGGGGCCGCGCCCGCACCCGGGCCGGCCCCGGCGGGAGCGCCCGGCGACATCGTGTGACGCCGGTTCATCCGCCTTCCAGCAGGTTGCGGAACTCCTCCGGTGACACCACGGCGGAGTCGGCCGGCACCCGCGGGGACCCGGCCTCGCCGTGGTCGAGGAACTCGGTCTCCCCGGCGGGGCCGGAAGCGGAGTCCACCGGACGTTCCACCCGGAGCAGCAGGGGATCGCCCTCCGCCGCCACGTGGTGGATCTCCAACGGCTCCCCCCGCTCGTCCGACACCACGAGCGCCCTGGTCGGCGGGGAGGCGTCCGCCCGGTCGTATCCGGGGTCCGGGACCGCCTCCGCCGGAATCTCCCACAGCACCCGGCAGTCCCCGCCCACCGGTGAGCCGATGAAGTGGCCCTCCAGGTCGGCCGGTACCGTCACCGCCTCCCCCGCCTGCCGGAGCCGGGCGGCGTGCAGGGGGACCGAGGTGTACACCACCCCGTCCCGGCAGACCATCTCGCCGGGCTCGGCCAGCTCGGGGGAGGTGATGGTGATGTGCACGGTGCCCTCGGCCGAGACCAGCATCTCCTGCTCGCCGCTGTCGAACCCCACGGCGGCTCCGCGCGCCCGGAACCCGGCCGCCGCCATCGCCTCGTTGGCGGCGGCCACCAGGGCGTCCGCCGGTTCGGGGGCGGCGGGGGGCTCCGGCGCGGCGACGAGCGGCCACTGCGCGGAGGTCTCCTCCCCGGCGTCCGGGGACCCGCCGTCCGAACCGCCGCACGAGACGGTCAGCGCGGCGACGGCGAGCAGCGCGATGCCCCTCGGCACCCCCCGCGACCGGCGCGGTGAATCCACCGCGCCCCGGGACGGGCGGACCGCGACGACCGGACGGGGGGTGTGTCCCACAGCTCTCATGCGCTTCTCATTCGATTCATTCGATGTCGAACTCACCGTCGCGGGCACCGAGCACGAAGGCCTCCCACTCGGCCGCCGTGAAGCGCAGCACCGTTTCCGGGTCGGCGGAGTTGCGCATGGCGACCGCGCCGCCCTCCAGGTACGCGATCTCCACCCGCTCGTCCTGGGGGCCCTCCGGCGAGCCCACCCACTCCGCGCCGGAGATGTCCATCGCGTAGAGCTCGTCCTTCTCGCGCTCCTTGCGGGCCGCGATCTCGGCCTCGGTCTCCGTCATCGCCTCGTCCCCTTCTTCTCCGCTCGCGTTCGATCGGGTCCGCGCCGCGGCGCACGACGTCGCGTCGCGCGGTGGCGGGCCCCGGTGTCCGATGATCGTCGCACTCCGTCGCCGGCAGGGTACCGGGGCGGATGGCGCCCCCACACCCCATCGACGGGTGTCGGGCATCCCGCTCCCCGGAGGGAGAACCGGCGGGGGAACCGGTGGGAGAACCGGTGGGAGAAGGGGAATCGCTCAGATCCCGCGCAGCCACCAGTCGGCGGCGAGCACCCCGACGAAACCGGTGACCAGGACGGCCATGCCCAGACGGGTGCGGCCGCGTCGGCTCATCTCGATGACGGCCCCGCTCAGGACGAATGCGGCGCCGTACAGCCCCACCGACAGCAGGGAGGAGCCGTTGCCCAGGCGCACCACGAGGACGACGGCCATCGCCACCATCGCCACGGCGCCCATGGCCATCCGCACCCGACGGGCCTGGCGCGGCGTCAGTCCCCGGCGCGGGGCGTCGCCCGTCGCTTCGGTGTCCGGATCCCGGTCCCCGGGTCCGTCCGTGTCCTCCCCGGCGTCCGCGGTGTTCCCCCCGGGGGTCGACCGGGTGGACAGGTGTGCCGCCGGGCGGTGGGGGCCGGGTTCGGCTCCCGCGGCGTCCGCCGGGGGACTCCCCGCCGCCGGGGCCGAGGGGGCCGTCCGTGCCTCCCCGGCGCTCCGGTCGGCCTCCGACTTCCCCGCCGCCCGCGGCGCGGGGACTCCGTCGGCCCCTTCGGCCGGTGCCGGATCCGGTCCCCCCGGGGTCCCGCCACCGGTTCCCGTGTCCGGGCGTCCCTCCGGGGTCCCCCCGGCGGGTTCCGTGCCCTCTGCGGGAGTTCCGTCGGCGGCGTCCCCCGCGGTCCCCCCGGCCGTCTTCCCGACGGTCTCTCCGGTCGTCGTCACGGCAAGCAGCATAGGGGGTGGGCCCCCGGCGGCACCGGCCGCGGGGAAAAGCCGCCGCACGCCCGGTTCCGCTCCGGGGGAGGAGCGGGGCGCGGGCCCGGGACGGGGGCGTCCGCCGGCGCCGGGGCCCGCGCGGTCGGGGTGACCTCCCCGGACTGCTAGGGTTGGGGTGACTATTCGTGCCCGCCGAGTGGCCGTTTTCACCTCCCCCGTGACGAAGACCGGGGGAGCTCGCGGGCGCATGAACCCCGAAGGAGTCCACGTGTCCTCTCTCGACGCCGCCACGAAGAAGAAGATCATGGCCGAGTTCGCCACCAAGGAGGGCGACACCGGCTCCCCCGAGGTCCAGGTCGCGCTGCTCACCCGGCGGATCACCGACCTGACCGAGCACCTGAAGACCCACAAGCACGACCACCACTCGCGCCGGGGTCTGCTGCTGCTCGTCGGTCAGCGTCGCCGCCTGCTGCAGTACCTGGCGAAGAAGGACATCCAGCGCTTCCGTACCCTGGTGGACCGCCTCGGCATCCGCCGCGGTGCCGCCGGCGCCAGGTGACACGTCGCGAGGGGAGCGACCGGGCACGCGGGTGCCCGGTCGCTCCCCTCGCCGCATCCCGGTTCCCCACCGGGTCCGACGGAGTGTCGCCCGGGGAGGAACGAACCGCCCCGACGGATCGGCGCGCTCCCCGAAGACGAGCCGAAGCGTCGAGGCCTTTGTACGCTGGTGTCGTCGCCCACCCGGGAAACCCCGGGTGCCGCGGGCATCACGTGACAGCGCACGCCGCCGTGTGATCCCATCGCACGGCACAACCGAAACGAGGCGGGGCGTCTCCACCGCCGCCGGTCCTCGGTAGTGGCCCCCGGGCTCGCCCCGGGTGCTTCGATCGATGGCCGGCCCGCAGCGGGACGCTCCACCGCCGCACACGTCGCCCGTCCCCCGGGACGGGCGCGGACGAGGAGAACACCGAAGGTGGAGAACGAAACCCACTACGCCGAGGCCGTCATCGACAACGGTTCCTTCGGCACCCGCACCATCCGCTTCGAGACCGGCCGGCTCGCCCGTCAGGCCGCCGGCTCCGCCGTCGCCTACCTGGACGACGACACCATGGTGCTGTCCGCCACGACCGCCTCGAAGCACCCCAAGGAGCAGCTGGACTTCTTCCCGCTGACCGTGGACGTCGAGGAGCGGATGTACGCCGCGGGCAAGATCCCCGGCTCCTTCTTCCGCCGCGAGGGTCGCCCTTCCGAGGACGCCATCCTGACCTGCCGTCTGATCGACCGGCCGTTGCGCCCCTCCTTCAAGAAGGGCCTGCGCAACGAGATCCAGATCGTCGAGACGGTCATGGCCCTCAACCCCGACCACCTGTACGACGTGGTCGCCATCAACGCCGCCTCCTGCTCCACCCAGCTGTCGGGGCTGCCCTTCTCCGGGCCGATCGGCGGTACCCGGGTCGCCCTGATCGAGGGCACCTGGGTCGCTTTCCCGACCCACAGCGAGCTGGAGCGGGCGGTCTTCGACATGGTCGTCGCCGGCCGGGTCCTGCCCGACGGCGACGTCGCGATCATGATGGTCGAGGCCGAGGCCACCGAGAAGACCGTCGAGCTGGTCGCGGGCGGTGCGCAGGCCCCCACCGAGGAGGTCGTCGCCGCCGGTCTGGAGGCCGCCAAGCCCTTCATCAAGGTGCTGTGCCGGGCCCAGTCGGACCTCGCCGCCAAGGCCGCCAAGCCGACCGTCGAGTTCCCGATCTACCTGGAGCACGAGGACGACGTCCTCGAGGCCCTGGAGGCCGCGGTCCGCGACGAGCTGTCCCGGGCGCTGACCATCGCCGGCAAGCAGGACCGCGAGGCCGAGCTCGACCGGATCAAGGCGATCGCCGCCGAGAAGCTGCTGCCGCAGTTCGAGGGGCGCGAGAAGGAGATCTCCGCCGCCTACCGGACCCTCACCAAGCGGCTCATCCGCGAGCGGGTCATCACCGAGAAGGTCCGCATCGACGGCCGCGGCGTCACCGACATCCGCACCCTGGCCGCCGAGGTCGAGGCCATCCCGCGGGTCCACGGCTCGGCGCTGTTCGAGCGCGGCGAGACCCAGATCCTCGGCGTCACCACGCTGAACATGCTGCGCATGGAGCAGATGCTGGACACCCTCTCCCCGGTGACCCGCAAGCGCTACATGCACAACTACATCTTCCCGCCGTTCTCCACCGGCGAGACCGGTCGCGTGGGCTCGCCCAAGCGACGCGAGATCGGCCACGGCGCCCTCGCCGAGCGCGCCCTGGTGCCGGTGCTGCCCTCCCGGGAGGAGTTCCCCTACGCCATCCGGCAGGTCTCCGAGGCCCTGGGCTCCAACGGATCCACCTCCATGGGGTCGGTCTGCGCCTCCACCATGTCCCTGCTCAACGCCGGTGTGCCGCTCAAGGCCCCGGTCGCGGGCATCGCCATGGGCCTCATCTCCCAGGAGATCGAGGGGAAGACCCACTACGTCACCCTGACCGACATCCTGGGCGCCGAGGACGCGTTCGGCGACATGGACTTCAAGGTCGCCGGCACCCGGGACTTCGTCACCGCCCTCCAGCTGGACACCAAGCTGGACGGCATCCCCGCCTCCGTGCTGGCCGCGGCCCTCAAGCAGGCCCGCGACGCCCGCCTGCACATCCTCGACGTGATGATGGAGGCCATCGACCAGCCCGACGAGATGTCCCCGCACGCCCCGCGGATCATCACCGTCAAGATCCCGGTGGACAAGATCGGTGAGGTCATCGGCCCGAAGGGCAAGATGATCAACCAGATCCAGGAGGACACCGGCGCCGACATCACCATCGAGGACGACGGCACCATCTACATCGGTGCCGCGGACGGTGTCTCGGCCGAGGCCGCCCGCACGGCGGTCAACAACATCGCCAACCCGACGATGCCGGAGGTCGGCGAGCGCTACCTGGGCACGGTCGTCAAGACGACCACCTTCGGCGCCTTCGTCTCCCTGCTGCCGGGCAAGGACGGCCTCCTGCACATCTCCCAGATCCGCAAGCTCGCCGGCGGCAAGCGCGTGGAGAACGTCGAGGACGTCCTCGGCGTGGGCCAGAAGGTCCAGGTGGAGATCGCCGAGATCGACCAGCGCGGCAAGCTCTCGCTGATCCCCGTCCTGGAGGACGAGGGAGACGGCGAGGCCGCCGCCACGGGCGACGCAGAGCGGAAGGACGCCGGCGACCGGTGACCCGACGGCTTCCCGCGACGGCCCGCTCCGCCTCTCCGGCGGGGCGGGCCGTCCCCCGTCCGCCGCGCGGCGGGCACCTCGCGCCCACCCCTTCCGGTGCCCCGGGCGGCACCGTTCGCCGCCGGGCGGTCACCACGACCGAGGTGGCCGGAACCAACGGCGCCGGCACCGTCCGCCGCACCGTCCTGCCCGGCGGTCTGAGGGTGATCACCGAGACCGTGCCGGGGGTGCGCTCGGTCTCCTTCGGCATCTGGGCCCGGGTGGGCTCGCGGGACGAGACCCCCGCGCTGAACGGCGCCACCCACTACCTGGAGCACCTGCTCTTCAAGGGCACCCGCACCCGCACGGCGCTGGACATCTCCGCCGCCCTGGACGCGGTGGGCGGGGAGATGAACGCCTTCACCGCCAAGGAGTACACCTGCTACTACGCGCGGGTGCTCGACCGCGACCTGCCGCTCGCCGTCGACGTGCTGTGCGACATGCTCACCGACTCCGTCATCACCCCCGAGGAGGTGGACGCCGAACGCGGCGTCATCCTCGAGGAGATCGCGATGACCGAGGACGATCCGGACGACTGCGTGCACGACCTGTTCGCGCACACCCGGCTGGGCGACACCCCGCTGGGCCGTCCGGTGCTGGGCACCGTGGAGACCGTCACAGCCCTGGACCGGGACCGGGTGGCGCGTTTCTACCGTCGCCACTACACGCCGGACCGGCTGGTGGTCACCGCCGCCGGCAACCTCGACCACGCGTCGGTGGTCCGCCGCGTCCGGGCCGCTTTCGAGCGGGTCGGCGCCCTCGGCCGCGAGGACGGCGTGCCGATGGGGCCGCGGACCGGGCGGCGGGTGCTGCGCGGGGGCGGTCGGGTGGAGGTGCTGGACCGTCCCACCGAGCAGGCGCACGCGGTGCTCGGGTTGCCAGGGGTCTCCCGCACCGACGAGCGTCGCTGGGCGCTGGGTGTGCTCAACGCCGCGCTGGGCGGAGGGATGAGCTCCCGGCTCTTCCAGGAGGTCCGCGAGAAGCGCGGCCTGGCCTACTCGGTGTACTCGTACACCTCGGCCTACGCCGACTGCGGACTGTTCGGCGTCTACGCGGGGTGCCGTCCGGACCGGCTGCCGGAGGTGCTGAAGATCTGCCGCGAGCAACTCGCCGACATCGCCGGGAACGGTCTGACCGAGGAGGAATTGCGGCGGGCCGTCGGCCAGTTGTCCGGAGCCACGGTGCTGGGGCTGGAGGACACCGGCTCGCTCATGCACCGTCTGGGCAAGAGTGAGATCTGCTGGGGCGCACAGTTGTCGGTCGACGACATGCTGGCGCGCTTCGCGGCGGTCGACCGCGACGAGGTCGCCCGGGTGGCGGCCGAGGTGCTCGACCAACGGCCCTCCCTGGCGGTCATCGGTCCCCTGGAGGATCGTTGGTCCGCCGCGCTGGACGAGGTCGTCTGCTGAACCGGCGCCGTCCGTCGGCCGGGTCCCGGGGCGACCTCCGGACCCGGCCCGCGGGCGGCGCCGTGAGACCATCCCCGACAGGACCCGCGCACGAGCGGGACGCGGCGGCGCCGCGGAGAACGGAACGAGAGTGGGCATGAGCAAGCTGCGTGTGGCCGTCATCGGTGCCCGGGGCCGGATGGGCTCGGAAGCGGTCCGGGCCGTGGAGGCCGCGGACGACATGGAACTGGTCGCGGCGGTGGGCCGCGGCGACTCCCTCGACGCCCTGACGGAGGCGAAGGCACAGGTCGCCGTGGAGCTGACCCACCCCGACGCGGTGATGGGGAACCTGGCGTTCTGCGTCGAGCGGGGCATCCACGCGGTGGTCGGCACCACCGGCTGGACCGAGGAGCGGTTGGCGGAGCTGCGCACCCGATTGGCCGACTCGCCCGGCACGGGGGTGCTCCTCGCCCCGAACTTCGGCATCGGCGCCATCCTGTCCATGCACTTCGCCCGGCAGGCGGCCCGCTTCTTCGAGTCGGTGGAGATCGTCGAACTGCACCATCCGAACAAGGCCGACGCACCCAGTGGCACCGCCGTGCGGACCGCCGAGGTGATCGCCGGGGCCCGCCGTGCCGCCGGCTGCCCGCCGCAGCCCGACGCCACCACCACCGCGCTGGAGGGCGCCCGGGGCGCCACGGTGGACGGCATCCCCGTGCACGCGGTGCGGCTGCGCGGCCTGGTGGCGCACCAGGAGATCCTCTTCGGCGAGGAGGGTGAGGTCTTCACCATTCGGCACGACGCGATGAACCGGGCCTCCTTCATGCCCGGTGTGCTGCTGGGCATCCGGCGGATCGGGGAGCGGCCGGGCCTGACGCAGGGACTGGAGCACTTCATGGACCTGGGCGGCTGATCGGCATGGGCGCACGCCTGGGCTACGCGGTGATGGCCGTCCTGCTTCTCGTCTACACGGTCTTCATCGGACACCGCGGCGTCTTCCTCCTCCAACAGGGCACGCCGGTGACCATCGGACTGGGGGCGGCGGTGCTGGTCCTGCCGGGCCTGGCGCTGTGGTTCCTGTGGCACAGCACCCGCTTCGCGCGGCGGGCCGGGCGGCTGGCCCGGCAGTTGGAGGCCGAGGGCGGTCTGCCGGTGGACGACCTGCCGCGCACCCCGTCGGGACGGATCGAGAAGGCGGCGGCCGACGCGGCCTTCGAGCGGTACCGGTCGGAGGCGGAGGCGAACCCGGGGGAGTGGCGGGCCTGGTTCCGCCTGGCTGTGGCCTACCACGACGCGCGGGACACCCCTCGGGCCCGCAGGGCGATGCAGCACGCGATCGCCCTGCACGCGGGGGAGGGCGCCGGGACGGCGTCCGGGGCCGGCGGAACAACCTCGGCCGACGGGTGATCCCGCGGGGGCTTCGGGGGACCCGTGGGTGAGGACCGACACGTGGGGCGGGATCGGGACGGCGTGTTCGCCCCGATCCCGCCCCGTGGTGTCGTGCCGGTCAGCGGTGCTCGGCGGCCCAGGCCTCGATGACGTCGGCGGCCCGGTCGAAGGCCTCCCGGCGGGTGAGGAAGTCCGAGTTGTGATCGGTCAGCAGGGGGCGCAGGGCGTTGCCCCGCCGACGCTCGATCACCAGCGCCTGACCCTGCACGGTGCGGGGCAGCCCCAGCCACTTCACCGGCTGCTGGGCGGTCCGCACCCGTCCCACGTCACGCCACCGCAGGGTGGTGGTCATCAGCAGATTCACCTGACGCAGCCCCCGGGGGCTCACCCAGATGCCGATGCGCAGCATCCGCAGGGCGAAGGCCACCCCCGCCAGTCCGATGCAGAGGGTCGCGACCGCCCCCGACGGGGCTCCCGCGATACCGATGATCATGGCGGAGAGCAGCACGTATCCGGAGAGCAGCAGGATGACCGCGGCGATCCCCACCCGCCAGGGGCCGGGCCGATAGGGACGTCGCCAGGAGTCGGAGACGGCGTGGGGGAGGGGCAGGTCGCGGGTGGACTCCGCGGTGCCACGATCGGCCGACATGATGGTCAGGGGCACGGCTGGTCCTCGCTCGTGGTGCGGTTGACACGGTTGCTGCCCGGTGAGATTACCGTGTGTTCGGTCCGGTCCGGGCGAGTGGGAGCGGTGCCGATCGGACGGTTGTTCAGCGAGTGGTGGGCACGGCACCCGCCCCCCGCCGGTCGACCGCCGGGGCCTAGGCTGGGGTCCTGACCGCACGATCGACCGTCGCCGGGCCACCCGAGAACCCGGCGCCCTGCCGGAAGGAATCACCGGTGACCGAGGCAGCTCTCCCGGAGGGGAGTTCGGCAACAGGATCCGCCGCCGGGGACGAGGGACCGCCCCCGGTGGAGCCCCGCTTCCGCGGTGACGTCACCGTGCGGCTGGTCCGGCACAGTGCCTCGGACCGGGACGTGCTGTGGGCGGCCCGGGTCTCCACCGCCGGTGAGGACTCGCTGGCCGAGTTGGAGCGGGAGCCGGAGCGCTCCAAGGGTCTGATCAACTTCCTGATGCGGGACCGTCACGGCAGCCCCTTCGAGCACAACTCGATGACCTTCCTGGTCACCGCGCCGATCTTCGTCTTCCGTGAGTTCCACCGGCACCGGGTCGGATGGTCCTACAACGAGGAGAGCGGGCGCTACCGCCGCCTGGAGCCCGTCTTCTACGTGCCCGACGAGAACCGGAACCTGGTGCAGCGGGGACGTCCCGGTCGGTACGAGTTCGTCCCCGGCACCCCCGAGCAGCACAAGATGGTCCGGGAGGCGATGGAGGACTCCTACCGTCGGTCCTACGCGGCCTACCTGGAGATGCTGGAGGCGGGCGTCGCCCGCGAGGTCGCCCGGGCCACCCTCCCGGTGGGGCTCTTCTCCTCCATGTACGCCACCTGCAACGCCCGGTCCCTGATGCACTTCCTGGGGCTGCGCACCCGCCACGAACTCGCCCGGGTGTCCTCCTTCCCCCAGCGGGAGATCGAGATGGTGGCGGAGTTGATGGAGGCCGAGTGGGCGCGGTTGATGCCGCTCACCCACGCCGCCTTCAACGCCAACGGCCGAGTGGCGCCCTGAGCCGTTCGGGGGAACCGGGGATTCGTCCGCCCGGGGAGGGGGAGGCGCGCCGTCGGGGGGCCTGCCGTGGTCGCGGTGGGCGTCCCGGGTCGGCGAATCGCGGAGGAGACGGGCACACACCGATGATCAGGTGTCCGTATTGCCACCTTTTGAGAAGTTCGTCTACTCTGAACAAACGGACCCGGCACTGTATGAACCCCCGAGCAGACAGTGCCGGGCTCCGTGGCTTCGACACCCGATGCGCCCCGAGGGACGGATCTGCGAGTAGCGTGGGAACCATGGCTCCGACCTCCACACCGCAGACCCCGTTCGGGCGGGTGCTGACCGCCATGGTCACCCCGTTCACCCCGGAGGGTGAACTCGATCTCGACGGCGCGCAGCGCCTCGCCGACCACCTCGTCAACGCCGGCAACGACGGTCTCATCGTCAACGGCACCACGGGTGAGTCCCCCACCACCACCGATCGGGAGAAAGCCGACCTGGTCCGCGCGGTCGTGGAGGCCGTCGGGGACCGTGCCCACGTGGTGGCCGGAGCCGGCACCAACGACACACGCCACAGCATCCACCTCGCCCGCGCGGCGCAGGAGGCCGGAGCCAACGGTCTGCTGGTCGTCACCCCCTACTACAGCAAGCCGCCGCAGGAAGGGCTGTACCAGCACTTCACCGCCGTCGCCGACGCCACCGACCTGCCGGTCATGCTGTACGACATCCCCGGCCGCAGCGGTGTGCCGATCAACACGGACACCATGATCCGCCTGGCCGAACACCCGCGCATCGTGGCCAACAAGGACGCCAAGGGCGACCTGGGCCGTGCCAGCTGGGCGATCGCCGCCACCGGACTGGCCTGGTACTCCGGCGACGACATGCTCAACCTCCCGCTGCTCGCCGTCGGCGGCGTCGGCTTCGTCTCGGTCGTCGGCCACGTCGTCACCCCCGAGCTGCGCGCGCTCGTCGAGGCCCACATCGGGGGCGACGTCGCCAAGGCCACCGAGATCCACCAGAAGCTGCTGCCGGTCTTCACCGGCATGTTCCGCACCCAGGGCGTGATCACCAGCAAGGCGGCCCTCGGGCTCCTCGGACTGCCCGGCGGTCCGCTGCGCCTGCCCCTGGTGGGCATCACCGAGGAGGAGACGGAGCAGCTCAAGCGGGACCTCACCGCCGGCGGGGTACAGCTCTGAGCAGCAGCCCGGGCCGCACCACACGGACTTCACAACTGAACACCGCGACCAGGTGATCCCCGACCGGGGATCACGACCGAACAGCGACCGGAACGTCGGTCACCCGCCCGCCCGGACACCCTTGCCGGACGAGCCGGGGGACCGACGTGCCGTCGCGCACATCACCGCACGTGCACACAGTCACGCGCGCCGCGCGCCCCCGGGGCGGCGGCGGGCGTGGTGAGGAGAAACTTTTGAGTCACCCGCATCCCGAACTGGGCACCCCGCCGGCCGTCCCCGAGGGCGGCCTGCGCGTCACCCCGCTGGGCGGCCTCGGCGAGATCGGCCGCAACATGACCGTCATCGAGTACGGCGGACGCCTGCTCGTGGTCGACTGCGGCGTCCTCTTCCCCGAGGAGGAGCAGCCCGGCATCGACCTGATCCTGCCCGACTTCACCGCCATCCGGGACCGGCTCGACGACATCGACGCCATCGTCCTGACCCACGGCCACGAGGACCACATCGGCGGAGTCCCGTACCTCCTGCGGGAGAAGCCGGACATCCCCCTGGTCGGCTCCAAGCTGACCCTGGCCCTCATCGAGGCCAAGCTCCAGGAACACCGGATCCGTCCCTACACCCTCGAGGTGAAGGAGGGCGGTCGGGAGCGCCTGGGCCCCTTCGACTGCGAGTTCGTCGCCGTCAACCACTCCATCCCCGACGCGCTCGCGGTCGCCATCCGCACCGACGCCGGGCTGGTCGTCCACACCGGCGACTTCAAGATGGACCAGCTGCCGCTCGACGGCCGCCTCACCGACCTGCGGGCCTTCGCCCGTCTCGGGGAGGAGGGCATCGACCTGCTGCTGTCCGACTCGACCAACGCCGAGGTCCCCGGCTTCGTCGCCCCCGAACGGGACATCTCCAACGTCCTGCGACAGGTCTTCTCCGGAGCCCGGCACCGCATCATCGTGGCCAGCTTCGCCAGCCACATCCACCGCATCCAGCAGATCGTGGACGCGGCGCACGAGCACGGACGGCGGATCGCCTTCGTCGGTCGCTCGATGGTCCGCAACATGGGCATCGCCCGGGACCTCGGATACCTCAAGGTGCCCGCCGGTCTCCTGGTGGACGTCAAGGCCCTGGACGACCTTCCCGAACACGAGGTCGTCCTGGTCTGCACCGGTTCCCAGGGTGAGCCGATGGCCGCGCTGTCCCGGATGGCCAACCGCGACCACCAGATCCGCATCAAGCCGGGGGACACCGTCATCCTCGCCTCCTCGCTCATCCCGGGGAACGAGAACGCCGTGTACCGCGTGATCAACGGCCTGACCCGGTGGGGCGCCAACGTCGTCCACAAGGGCAACGCCAAGGTCCACGTCTCGGGCCACGCCTCGGCGGGCGAACTGCTGTACTTCTACAACATCTGCCAGCCGCGCAACCTCATGCCGGTGCACGGGGAGTGGCGCCATCTGCGCGCCAACGCCGAACTCGGCGCGCAGACCGGTATCCCCGAGGATCACATCGTCATCGCCGAGGACGGCGTCACGGTGGACCTCGTGGACGGCAGGGCACGCATCTCCGGCAAGGTCCCGGCGGGGTACGTGTACGTGGACGGCCTGTCGGTCGGGGACGTCACCGAGGCCAGCCTCAAGGACCGTCGCATCCTCGGTGACGAGGGATTCGTGTCGATCTTCATCGTGGTGGACAGCAGTTCGGGGAAGATCGTCAGCGGACCGACGATGCAGACACGCGGGTCCGGCATCGACGACGCCGACTTCCAGAAGGTCATCCCGAAGATCGAGGAGGCGCTCACGCGGTCGGCCCGTGACGGGGTCACGGAGCCGCACCAGCTGCAGCAGCTGGTGCGCCGCACCGTCGGCAAGTGGGTCTCCGACACCTACCGTCGGCGCCCGATGATCCTGCCCGTCGTTCTCGACGTCTGATCGATCGTCGGGGCCGGCCGGCCCCGACTCGGCCCGTCAGGACCCCGTCCCGGGCCGCGGATCGCGGAGCGGGGCCCCGGATTTGCGTCCGGGCGCCCCGCTCCAGTACGTTTACGACACCGCCGCAACGGGAAGCCCGGACAGCTCGCTGTCCGGTGGACCGGGAGTCGGAGTCCCCAACAGCCGGTCACGGCAAGGGAAATGGCTCTGATAAGGTGGGAAACACCGAAGGGAAGCGCCCGGAGGACGAACCGGCCGAATGGCGGGGGGTTTCCGAAGGAAGCGTCCGTTCCTTGAGAACTCAACAGCGTGCCAAAAGTCAACGCCAGATATGTTGATACCCCGTCCATCCGGGTCCCGTGGAGTCTTCCGCGGTGGTTC
>NZ_VKHS01000479.1 GCF_014141525.1 Streptomyces calidiresistens | reverse complement strand
CCCGGGGGGCGACCCCGCCGGGGACACCGGCCCCGCCCCCCGGGACAGCCGCCGGGCGGTCTGGCGGGCCGCCCGGCGCGGCCTGGGCGGCAAGCACGTCGGCGGACCGGTGGAGCTGCTCGCGGTGCTGCTGCTGGTCGGCGGCGGCGTGCTCGGCGAGCTGATCGCCATGGCCGGCGGCTGGCTGCTCGCCTACTGGGCACCCCGGATCGGCCGCACCGAGGCCAAGTGGGCCGTCTTCGGCATGCCCGCCCTGGTCGCGAGCGGCTACCTGGTCTGGCTGTACGGCCGGGTGAACGACCAGTGGGGCGACCCGCTGGAGGCCGAGGCGATGACCGACACCTTCACCGCCAACCTCCCCCTGGTGGTCCGGGCGGCGGCGGTGGCCAGCGCGGCGTTCATCCTCTGGCGCGGCCTGCGCCGCCCCCCGGAGAAGAAGTAGCCGCCTCCGGGTCCGCCGGGAACCGAGGCCGTCACCTCCTCATGCGAGGGCGCCGACGCGTCGGGCGAATGTCCGAACTCCCGGCAGGGTGCGGTCGTACCGCATGAGACCGGCGGCCATGGTCCGGACCGGTGCGCGACGGACCTCCTGCGGCGCAGCCTGCTCGGCGGCCGGCAGCGAGCGGTGGCAGCGGTCGGGTTCGCCCCACTGCTCGAAGGCGCGGGCGACATCGACCCGGTACCGGGCTCGGCGTTCGGCGGTGGGCAGTGCGGCGACATCGACGCGACGCGCGTGTTCGATGGCCTGACCCGCGTCGCCGAGCAGATGGCTGATCGAGATCCGATGGAGGAGAACCCGGGTGGGGCCGAAGACGGTGCCCCGCGCCATCGCGTCCCGACCGAGCTGTCCGGCCGTGGCCTCGGCCTCGGCGATGAGGGCGTGCGCGGTGTGACGGTCACCCTGCTTCGCCGCGGTGTAGGCGGCGGTGGCGTACAAGTTGCCCCGGACCGGGAGCCCTTCGACAGTGGCGCCGTCACGCTCCTCCGCCAAGTGTCCTGCCGCGACGACGGCGACATCGGTGGCTCGCGCGTGGTGTCCCCGCCCGCGCCGGGGGGAGGTGCGGTGACCACCCGGCCGCCCCGGCTGATTCCCGGTGTGCGAGCCCGGGACGAATACCGTCGGCGGGGAGGGGATCGTTTCGGCGATCCACCCCACCCATGCCGTCCTGACCCCGCTCGACGGCGGGCGGACGCGGACCGCGCCGTTCACCGACCTTCGGCGGACCCGGGAGGAGTCGAGCCGTGAGGGTTCGTGACGGGCCGGGTCCCGATCCGGGACGGATCGGGACCCGGGGGTGTCTGTCAGGAGGTCAGGGCCTCCTCGATCTCGCCGAGGATGATCCCCGCCGCCGTGTAGCCGATGCCCTGGAACCACAGCTCGTCCTCGACGGCGAAGACCCGGTTCTCCCGCACCGCGTCCATGCCCTCCCACAGGGCGCCGCCGACCGCCGCCGACTCGCCGCTGTTCTCCGCGGAGCCGTAGGAGGTGTAGAAGATGACGTCGCCGTCGCCGAGGTCGATCTGCTCGGGGCTGATCTCCACGGCGAAGCCGTCGGGGGCCTCGTCCACGATGGCGGGCCGGCCCAGCCCGAGGTCCTCCAGGATGGTGCCGATGTAGTTCTCCCGCCCGTACAGGCGGGTGTCGCCGCCCTCGATGAAGCGGATCACGCTGACCTCGGTGCCGGCGGCCTCCTCGGCGCCGCCGATCGCCTCGACCACCTCCTCGACCCGCGCCTCGTAGTCCTCGACGATCGCGGCGGCCTCCTCCTGCCGGTTCAGCGCCTCGGCGTGCAGCAGGAAGTTCTCCTTCCACGGCCCGCCGGGGTTCTCGCCGAAGACGGTCGGCGCGATCGCGGACAGCTCGTCGTACCGGTCGGCGTCGCGCGCCATGTTCCCGATGATCAGATCGGGCTCCAGCTCGATGACGGCCTCCAGGTTGGGGGCGGCGATGTTGCCGACGTTCTCGACGTCGGTGAGCCGCTCCTCGGGGAGGTAGAACGGGAAGCCGGTGGCGACGTCGGCGCGCACCGAGCCGACGGGGGTGACGCCCAGGGTCAGGGCGGAGTCCAACTCGGCGGTGTCCAGGACGACGACCCGCTGCGGATCCACCGGCACCTCCACCGGGCCCATCGCCGTGTCGATGGTGCGGGTCTCCCCGACCTCGCCGACCTCCCCCTCGGGGGTGGCCGCGTCGTCGGTGGTCCCGTCGTCGTCGGTGCCGCAGGCGGTCAGCAGCAGGGCGCCGGTCAGCAGGGCGGCCCCAGTCGTCAGGGCGCGGGTCGTGCGGCGGGTGCGGATCACGGTGTCGGTCTCTCCTGAGGTCGGTTCCCGGGGTTCGGGGTGGCGGTCATGGGGTGGCACGGGGCGCGCGATCACGGCCGGTCACCGTGGTGGGTGCCCGGTTCGACGGGGTTCACCCGTCCGGCGACCAGGGAGCGGCGGGCACCACCAGCGGGCCGCCGGTCACCGGATCCCTCACCACCACGGCGGCGAGCCCGAAGACGTCCTCCACCAGCGCGGCGGTGACCACCTCGGCCGGCGGACCGCTCGCCACCACCCGGCCGCCGGACATGGCGATCAGGTGGTCGGCGTAGCGGGCGGCCTGGTTCAGGTCGTGCAGGACCATCGCGACCGTGCGGCGCCGGTCGTGGTTCAGGCGCCGGATCACGTCCAGCACCTCCACCTGGTGCGCGATGTCCAGGAAGGTGGTCGGCTCGTCGAGGAGCAGCAGCTCGGTCTCCTGCGCCAGCGCCATGGCGATCCACACCCGCTGCCGCTGGCCGCCGGACAGCTCGTCCACCGGACGGTCGGCGAGATCGGTGACGCCGGTGCGCTCCATCGCCTCGACGACCGCCCGCTCGTCCTCCTCCGACCACTGCCGCCACCAGCGCTGGTGGGGCTGCCGGCCGCGCGAGACGAGGTCGGAGACGGTGATCGCCTCCGGCGCCACGGGCGACTGGGGCAGCAGTCCGATCCGGCGGGCGATCTCCCGGGTGGGGCGCTCGGCCAACTCCACGCCGTCCAGCAGCACCGCGCCCGCGCGGGGGCGCAGCAGCCGGCCGAGGGCGCGCAGGGTGGTGGACTTCCCACAGGCGTTGGGGCCGACGACCGCGGTGACCAGGCCGTCGGGAAGCGTCAGGTCCAGCTCCTCGACCACCGTGCGGTCCTCGTAGGCGAGGGTCAGGCCGCGGGCCACCAGCCGGCCCCCGCCGGGGGAGCGGGTGCCGGGGGAGTCCGCGGTGTCCGGTCCCGGGGCGGGGTGCGGGGAACGGTTCACGCGCGACCTCCGGTGCGTCCGCGGGCGATCAGCCACATCAGGTAGGGGGCGCCGACGGCGGCGGTCAGCACGCCCACCGGCAGCTCGATCGGGTACAGCAGTTGTCGCGCGCCCAGGTCGGCGACCACCACCAGGAGCGCCCCGACCAGCGCGGAGGACAGCAGCGGCAGCTGCGCCGTGCGGGTCAGCCGGCGGGCGATCTGCGGGGAGAGCAGCGCCACGAAGTCCACCGGCCCGGCGGCGCCGGTGGCCACCGCCGCGAGCAGCACCCCGGTGCCCGCCAGCCCGAGCCGCACCCGGCCGAGCCGGGTGCCCAGCCCGATGGCGGTGTCGTCGTCCACGCCCACCGCGCGCTGCGCCCGGGCCGCCCACAGCAGGGCGGGCAGCAGGATGAGCAGGGTGATCGCCAGGGGTCCGGCCTGCTCCCAGCCGCGTCCGTTCAGCGAGCCGGTCATCCACACCGTGGCCTGCTGGGCGACGATCGGCTCGCCCTTGGTGAGGAAGAGCTGCACGACCGAGCGCAGCGCCACCGCCACGCCGATCCCGATCAGCACGAAGCGCGCGGCGTGCAGGCCGCCCCGCCAGGCGAACAGCCACACCAGAGAGGCCGCCAGCAGCCCGCCGAGCACCGACAGGTACGGCAGCACGGAGGCCGAGACCAGGCCGAAGGTCATGGCGCCGACCGTCATCGCCGCCGCGCCGTGGGTGACGCCGATGACGTCCGGGCTGGCCAGCGGGTTGCGGGCCACGGTCTGGATGAGCGCCCCCGCCGCGCCCAGTGCCAGGCCCACCAGCAGGCCGGTGACCAGGCGGGGCAGGCGCAGGGTGCCGATCAGCACCTCGTACCGGGAGGGCTCGCCGAGCACCACCGCCCACACCTCGGCCGGGGGCACGGTCTGCCGGCCGATCGACAGCGCGGCCGTGCACGCGGCGAGCAGCAGCAGCGCCAGCGCGCAGGCCACGGCCGCCGAGCGCAGGTGCACCAGCAGCGAGACCGGGCCGGCGCGCAGCACCGCGTACCCGGCGGGGCGCGGCGGACGGCCGCCCCCGGCGGGTACGCGGTGCTGCTGTCTCTTATACAC
>NZ_VKHS01000478.1 GCF_014141525.1 Streptomyces calidiresistens | reverse complement strand
GGATGGGGCGCGGGGTGGGGGCAGGCCGCTCGGCCGGCTCCCACCCCGGGACCCCGGGGTCACCCGACGGTCACTCCACGACCTCCAGCACGACCACGCTGCCGGTGCCGGCGGCGGTGCCGCGCTCGTTGACCAGCGAGACCGTGCCGAACAGCTCACGGCCGGCCGGGGCCGGGGCGTCGGCGACCACGGAGGCCTCCACGGTGGTGGTGCCACCGGCGGGCAGGTCCACCGTCGTGTCGTCCGCCACGTTCACGGAGCCCAGGCCGTCGCTGAAGTAGACGTCCCGGTAGTCGTACTCCGTGGTCCCCGCGGGCACGGACCAGCCGTGCACCTCGATCACGTAGGTCCCCGGCTGCGGGTCGACGAGCCGCACCAGTTCCTCGGAGTCGCCGGTGGTGCCGCTGCCCACCAGGGTGCCGTCCCGGTAGACGTACAGGTCCAGGTCGGCGGAGGCGTCGCTCGGCGAACCGATCACCGCTTCGAAGAGGGAGACACCCTCCCCGATCTCCACGGTGTTGACGATCGCGTACTCGTCGTCGCCGATGGTCGGACGCTCGTTGCGGGCGGAGCCGAGCGGGCCGCCCTCCAGCGCGCCGGTGATGCCGGCGAACTCGTTGGTGACCTCCCAGGAGACCTCGACGGGCTCACCGACGCGGGCCTGCTCGACGGTCTGCACCGCCGGGTCGAAGACCGCGCCCAGGGCGTTGACCTCGAGGGTGTACGGGTTGTCGAGCATCGGGGAGGTGCGGCGGGCGTCCACGGTCAGCTCCCAGACACCCGGCATCGGGTTGTCGTAGGCGCGGACGTCGGGGCGGCAGGTGTTCCGCGGGTCGTCCAGGTTGTTGTAGCAGGAGAAGACCGCGGTGTTGTCCACCGGCAGACCCCACGGGCTGACGGCCAGCCAGCGGCTCTGGCTGCCCTCCAGCAGACCGCCCATGGAGACCTCCATGGTGCTGGTGCCCTCGGGGACGCGGACGAAGTGGTGCAGCGGCTCGTTGCGCTGGACCTTCCCGGAGGTGTCGAAGGAGAAGTCGGGGGAGTTCAGCTCCTCCGGCACGATCACCGTGGCCAGGATCTGGTGGACGACGCCACCGGTGCGGGTGTCACCCAGTTCCAGGACGGCGCTGTGCGCGCCGGTGGACCGGGGCTTGACCTCGACCTGCACCGTCACCGGCTTGTTCAGGGGCAGCTTCACGGCGGCGCCGCCGCGCAGCTTGAACGCCTTGGTGGCGTCGTTGGCCACCTTCAGCTGGTGGGTCAGGGTGCGGTCCGGGCCGGTGGTCCGGGTCAGGGTGACGTCGTAGACCTTGGTCTTCCCCTTGGCCGGACCGGTGTCGCGGTCGTAGATGCCGGTGCCGGTGTGCGGCTCGGCCAGGTACGCCGAGAGGGCGTGGCTGACCGGGGCGGAGACGGTGTACTCGTACGGGGTGGTGGCCCGGGCGAGGTACTTCCAGGCGCCGACGGTGTCCATCAGACCGGCGCCCTGCTCGTAGGCCTGGATGCCCTTGATCGGCTTCGCGGAGGAGGCCAGGGCGTGGCGCAGGTCGGCGGGGGAGACGTCGAAGCCGCGCTGCTTCGCCGCGGACAGCAGCAGCGCCGAGGCGCCGGCCACCTGCGGGGAGGACATCGAGGTGCCGTTCAGCATCCCGTAGCCGGGCGGCAGGTCGTAGCCGGCGTCGGGCACGCCGGAGCCGGGCATCCAGGTGAGGGTGGTGTTGATGGAGGCGCCGGGGCCGACGATGTCGGGCTTGAAGCCGCCGTCGGCACGCGGGCCGCGCGAGGAGAACGGGAAGAGGTTGTACGGCGTCTTCACGATCGAGCCGTAGTTGGCCGCCCAGGTCTCCTTGGAGACGCCGGCGCCCACCGAGACGACCTTGTCGGCCAGCGACGGGTCACCGATGGTGTTCATGCCGGGGCCGCTGTTGCCGGCGGAGATCACCAGCTGGATGCCGTAGGTGTCGATCAGCTGGGTGTAGAGCCGGGCCCGGGCGTTGTTGCCGTCGTTGAGCGCCGGCAGGCCGCCGATGGACATGTTGACGATGTCCACGCCCCGGTTGACCACCAGGTCGATCATGCCCTCGGTGAGCGCGGTGGCGGTGCAGCCGCCGCCCCAGTTGCAGGCCCGGGAGGAGACGATCTTCGCGCCGGGGGCGGCGCCGGTCATCTTCCCGCCGAAGAGGCCGTTGGCGGCGGTGATGCCGGCCACGTGGGTGCCGTGCCGGTCGTTCGGCAGGCCGATGTTGACGAAGTCCCGGGTCTCGCCGATCCACTCGCCCCCGTAGGGGTCCATGGGAACGTCCTTGCGGATCTCGACGACGAAGGAGATCGCCTCGGCGATGGCGGTGTCGGGGTTGTCCTCGCCGAAGAACCCGATGTCGAAGTTCTCCTTGTAGGGACGCATCGGGGTGTCGTTGGTGAAGTCGCCGTCGTTGTCGAGGTCGACGGTGACGGTCCCGTCCGCGGGCGTGTAGAGCACGCCCCAGACGCCGTCGGTGGTGCCGTCCCGGTTCAGGTCACCGGCCATCTCGCCGCCGGCGGTGGCCGACTCGCGGAAGAGGCTGATGAAGTGGTCGCCCTCGGGGGCGGTGTACTCGCGGCCGGAGTAGGTGAAGGTCCCGCCGGAGACCTCGGTGACCATCGGTCGCCAGGTCTGGTCGTTGTCGATGATCGGGTCGGTGGCGGTGACCACGTCGACGATCTTGCGTTCGCCGGTGGTGGTCTCCTGCAGCGCCGGGTGCACCACGTCGATGCCGGTGTCCAGGACACCGATGGTGATGCCCCGACCGTCGGCCGTCCGGTTCTTCTTGATGAAGTCGGTGGTGCCGATCTCGTGCGACGGCTGGTAGGGGTTGACGTTCGGGGTGGAGGCGTCGGGCCCCGGGTAGGTGGTGCCCTTGCCCTTTCCGGAACCGCCCTTTCCGCCCTTGCCGCCGCCCTCGGGCTCGGGGTCGGGGATGCGGATTTCCTCGTTGAGGTCGATCGCGTGGACGGAGGAATTCTTGACCGCGCGGTCCACCAGCGAATCGGCCCGCTCGGTCGGGACGGTGGCCCTGACGTATCCCACGGAGTCGTCGGTGAATCCGACGGAGGCACCGCTGATCGCCTCCAGGTCCCGCGTGACCTTCTCGGTGTCGCCCGGCTCGGCCGCGATGAGCAGCGTGACCCGGGGCTCACCGCTGAGTTTGGCCTCCTCGAGCTTCGCCGCGTCGGCGGTGCTGAACTTCTCGTCCAGCGGCTTGGCCGGCACCGGCTCGGGGGTCTCCTCGGCCGCCAGTGCGGGAGTGACGCCGGTGGCCGCCAGCGCGACCACGACACCGGCGGTCAGGGCGACCCGGGTGAGTCTCCCGACCGCCGGTGGGGCAGCGGATATGAACGATGGGGTGCTCGTCATGACCATCCTTGTTCGGTATCCGGGACAGGATGGTCGGTAATCATACGTAAATGATCTTCACTTGTGTGTGCTCGCGGAGAAGTTGACGAATAGCTGCCAGCCAAACGGTGTCGACTACCCGGAGAAAGGGGATCAAACACCCCTCTTGGGGGTGGCGGAAATCGGCCGGCCGGCCGATCAGTTCGGCAGTACCGCCACATATCGCCCGATTGGCCGATCGGGCGCGCCCGTCAACGCCGTGCGGACGATGACCGCCTGAAGGTCCGGTGCCTCCCGCAACCCCCGGGGCGTCAGGTGCACCACCGTCACCCCGATGCGCTCCAGCGCCTCCCGGCGCCGTGTGTACCCGGCGGTTTCCCCCTCCTCGGTGGGACGGGGGACATCCCGTCCCTGTGACGTCTCGCCGGGCAGCACGGTTCCCGTCGAGCACTCCCGGGTGTCCAGGACCAGGGCCACGTGCTCCCGGGGCCAGTAGGCGTCCACCGTGCCCGGGGTCTCCCGGGATGTGCGCAGTTCCACGTTCCGGAACGGCTCCGTGATCGGGTCGTCCCCCGGGCCGGTCGGTCGATCCCGGCCGGCCGGCGGTCCCACCACGGCCCGCACGACCTCCCACAGGGCGTCCTGCGCGAACGCCCGGGCGTCCGCGCACGCCCCCTCCAGGGCCCGGAGCGATCCGCCCCGCCGATCGGGGCGCGACCGCCCCACCTCCCGGAGCAGCTCGCGCGCGGTGCAGTGCCCCCCGATCAGGGCCGCCGCCATCAGGCTCCGCGTCGCCCCCGGGGCACCGGCCGCCGGGTCCGGTCCGGGCGCCGTCGCGTCCGCGATCGCGCGCGCCACGGGCACCACCGGCAGGCCGTCGATCCACACCGGGCGGGGGAGGTCGCGGGTGCGCAGCAGTCGGATGCCGGCGGGCGCGCGGAGCCGCCGGGTGTGCGCCACCACCAGGGTGATCGGCGGGGGAGGGGCGAGG
>NZ_VKHS01000477.1 GCF_014141525.1 Streptomyces calidiresistens | reverse complement strand
GGTCAGGGGGGAAAGCGGATGGTTTCGCCGGGGCGCAGTTCCGCCGTCCGGCCCCGGCAGACGACGCGGATGGGGCGGTGGGTTCCGTCGGCGGAGCCGATCTCGATCCGGTCCCCGTTGATGCGCAGCCGCAGGGAGTGCTCGCGGTGGCGGAGGTGGATCTCCAGGGTTCCCAGCGCCTCGGGCCAGAAGGGGTTGAGCACCAGTCGGCCGCCCCGGGTCTCCAGGCCGGAGAAACAGCGCTGGAGCAGGTCCACGCTTCCCGCCATGGCCCCCAGGTGGATGCCCTCGGCGGTGGTGCCGCCCTGGATGTCGGCGATGTCGGACTCCAGGGCTCGGAGGAAGAACTCGACGGCGCGCTCCCGGTGGGCGCGGGCCAGGACCCAGGCGTGCACGACGGCGCTGAGGGTGGAGCCGTGGGAGGTGCGGGCGAGGTAGTAGTCGATGGTGCGGGGGATGGTGTCCGGGGTGATCGGGTGGCCGAGGCGGGAGAGGAGCGGGAGCAGTTCGTCCGCCGTCAGGAGGTGGAAGAGCATCAGGACGTCCGCCTGTTTGGAGGCCTTGTAGCGGTTCACGCTGTCGCCCTCGGCCTCCAGGATCCGGTCCAGGCGGTGGATGTCGCCGTAGTGGTTCCGATAGGTCTCCCAGTCCAGTTCGGCGAGGTCGCCGTAGCCCTCGAACTGGGAGATGACCCCGTCGTGGAAGGGGATGAACATCCGGTGGGTGATGTCCTTCCAGCGGGCCAACTCGGTGGGGTCCAGGCACAGGCGTTCGGAGAGTTCGCCGCGTTCGCGCGCGGGGAGTTCCGCGTGGGCCGCCATCGCCCGGGAGAGGGCCCGGACGGCCATGACGTTGGTGTAGGCGTTGTTGTCGATGCCGTCGTGCTCCGCTCCGGGATAGCCGGTGTGGAATTCGTCGGGGCCCATCACCCCGCGAATGACGTAGCGGTCCCGGGCGGGGTCGAGGAGGGCGAGGTCACCCCAGAAGCGGGCGATCTCCAGGAGCATCTCCGCGCCGTGGTGGATGAGGAACTCACGGTCGCCGGTCACCTGGTGGTACTGCCATGTGTTGTGGGCGATGGCGAGCCCGATGTGGTGTTGGCGGTCGCTGGTGTCGGGCAGCCATCGGCCGGAGCGGGGGTTGAGGTGGAAGCGTTGGCTTTCCTCCCGCCCGTCGCTGCCGGACTGCCAGGGGTACATGGCTCCGATGTGTCCCGCCCGGCGGGCCGCCGCCCGGGCCTCGTCCAGTCGACGGTGGCGGTAGCGCAACAGGGCCCGGGTGAGATCGGGGAGGCGGGGGTTCAGGAGGGGGAAGACGAAGAGTTCGTCCCAGAAGACGTGGCCCCGGTACGCCTCGCCGTGCAGGCCCCGGGCGGGGACGCCGACGTCCAGGTCGGCGGAGTGGGGGGAGACCGTCTGCAGGAGGTGCAGCAGGTGGAGCAGGACGGTGCGCCGGGTCCCGGGGCGTCCCTCCACCGTGATCGTGAAGCGTTCCCACAGGTGGCGCCAGGCCTGTTCGTGTTCGATCAGCAACTCGTCGAAGGGCCGGGCCGGGGGCAGGTCGCGAAGCGCCCGGTCGGCCGGTGAGGAGATCGCGCGATCACGTCCGGTGACCACGGTCACGATCTTCCCGAGGGTGAGGGGCCGGTCGGGGGCGGCCTCCGCGGTGAGGTCGAGGCCGATGCGGTCGGGGGCCCGGCGCAGTCGAGGGGTCGGGCGAAGGGGGTCGGCGCCTCCCGTCAGGGTGGTGCGGGCCGCCATGGCCAGGGGTATGGCCGATTGGTTGGTCCTCATCTCCAGCAGAACGCAGTCGGGGGCCGGACGGTCGGTGCGCACCGCTTCCAGGTGGGTGTCGGCGAGGTCCCGGTAGCGCGCGACGAGGGTGTTGCGGACCCGGCCGTCGAGTTCGGAGCGGAAGTGCAGGGGCCCCGCCCAGTTCTCGGGCGTGATCACGACCTCCTGGACGCAGAGGTGATGGTGGCGCATGTGGACCAGGCGTCGTTGGGTGACGGTGGTGACGCGGTCGTGGTCGTCCCGGTAGCGCAGGTGGCGGGTGAGGACCGCTCGGCGCAGGTCGAGGGTCTGGTGGTGTTCGAGGAGGTCCACGGTGTCGACGTCGAACCAGGGTCCGTCGGCGATCCGGAAGGTGACGGCGGGCCAGTGGGGGAGGTTGACCAGGCACTCGTTCTCCACCGTGCGGCCGGCGACGCGGGAGGTGAGGCGGTTGTACACGCCGGCGGCGTAGGTTCCGGGATGGTGGGCGCCGCCGGGTCGTGCTTCCGGGGGTGCCCCTCGGGTGGCGAGGTAGCCGTTGCCGACGGTGCACAGTGCTTCCCGGAGGGGTTCGTCCGCGGGGTCGTATCCCTCGTGCCGCAGGGACCATTCGTCGTCGGGTCGTTCCACCACCGTTCACCCACCTGCTCCGGGACCGGTTCCGTCGCCCGCGCCGCTCCCGTCGGGGGTGGCCCCGGTGTTGCCGACGGGCGGGTCGGGGGCTCCCCCGGGCCAATGGGTCCCGCGGGGTGGGGCGCGTCCGTCGGGGCCGTTCCGCGTTCCTCCATCGTGCCCCGGCACCGGGTGGCACGCGACCGGTGTGTGGTCCCGGATGGTGGGGTCGCGGCGGGGGGAGACTCGGCGCAGGATGGGAGACGGGGCCCGGCGACCGCGGCACGAGGGGTGCCGGTCGGGTCATCCGCCGGGTGACGACGGTGTCGGGGGCGCCGTGCCGACGGCGCGGTGCTCCGGTGGTGTTCCTCCACGGTGGTGGGAGGTGGAGCGTGATCCGGGCGGTGGCGGTCCTCCTGTTGTTCGCGCACGGCGTGGCGCATTTCGCGATATGGGTTCCACGGGTCGATCCCGGGCGTCCTCCGCCCTTCCGGCCGGACCGTTCCGGGCTGTTGTCGGCGGCGGGGATGCCGGAGGGGGCCGTTCGACGGGCGGCGGTGACGCTGGCCGTGGTGACCGGATTGTTGAACTGGTTGGCCGCGGTGTGGCTCGTCACGGGTTCCGACCGGTGGGCCGGGGCCGCGGTGGGGGCCGCGGTGTGCGGTCTGGTGTTGAAGGCGATCTGGTTCAACCCCTGGTTGTCGTTGGGGGTTGTTCTGGATCTCGGTCTCCTGCTCGCCGTGGCCCAACGGTGGCCGGCCGCCCTGTGGTGACGTGGCTCCGGAGGGCGGTGGAAGGAGGGTGGAGCGGGAGAACCGGCACGTACGGCGAATCGATGAAGTCGGGTGAACGAGATGCGAGCTCTGGTGTACCACGAGGCGGGCAAGTCGTCCTGGACCACCGTGCCCGATCCCGGGGTCCGGGACCCCGGTGATGCCGTGGTGCGGGTGGATGTCACCACCATCTGCGGCACGGACCTGCACATCCTCAAGGGGGATGTGCCGGAGGTGGAGCCGGGAACGGTTCTGGGGCACGAGGCCGTGGGGGAGGTGGTGGAGACGGGGCCGGAAGTGCGCACGGTGCGGGCCGGGGATCGGGTGCTGGTGTCCTGCATCAGCGCGTGCGGTCGGTGCCGGTACTGCCGTGAGGCCGCCTACGGACAGTGTCGGGGTGGTGGTGGATGGGTGCTGGGGCACACCATCGACGGGACCCAGGCCGAGTTCGTTCGTGTTCCGTTCGCCGATATGTCCCTCCACCCACTGCCGGGGGCGGTGCGGTCGGAGGACGCGGTCCTTCTCTCGGACATCCATCCCACCGCGTACGAGGTGGGTGTCCTCAAGGGGGCGGTGGGGCCCGGCGACACGGTGGTGGTGGTCGGCGCGGGGCCCATCGGGCTGGCGGCGATCGTCGCGGCTCGGTTGTTCTCCCCCGAACGCGTCATCGTGGTGGACCCGGCGGCGGGCCGGCTGCGGGCCGCGCGGGAGGTGGGGGCGGATGTGGTCGCCGATCCCGCGGAGGAGCCGGAACGGTTGATCGAGGACGTGACCGGGGGGATGGGAGCGGATGTGGCGCTCGAGGCGGTGGGGATCCCGGAGAGTTTCGAGTTGTGCACGCGGGTGGTGCGGCCGGGGGGTCGCGTCGCCAACATCGGTGTGCACGGGAAACCGGTGGTGCTTCACCTGGAGAAGCTGTGGCCGAGGAACGTGACGATCACCACCGGTTTGGTGGACACCTTCTCCACCCCCCGGCTGTTGAGGATGCTCGCGGCCGGTCGGTTGACGGCCTCGCCGCTGGTGACCCACGCCTTCGGCCTCGACCGGATGGAGGAGGCCTACGGGGTCTTCTCCGATCCGGGGAACACGGGGGCGTTGAAGGTGGTGATCCGGCGGGAGTGACTCCCGTCGGGGCGGGCGCCCCCGCCGGTTCGTCCGGCGGGGGCGCGTCCGTTCCGTGCCCCGGCGGTCCGGGGTGGGTGAGGGGC
>NZ_VKHS01000476.1 GCF_014141525.1 Streptomyces calidiresistens | reverse complement strand
GTGCGGGAGGGGGCGGGGGGCGCGACGGGACGGGCGCCCGACCCGGCCGGGTGCGGGTCGGCTCTCAGCCGCGGCGCCGCCGCCCCCGCTCCAGGCGGGCCGCCTTGGCCCGTTTGGCGGCGAAGCGGATACCGCCCGGGCTCTCGCCCACCTGCACCCGGACGATGGTCGCCGGGGGATCGACCACGCCCTCCCCGACCCGCAGCAGAGAGGTCTCGACGACCCCCAGCTTGCCCAGGGCGGCACGGGCCGCCTTCAGTTCCTCCGGGGCACCGCTGCCCTTGATGGCGAGCATCTCCCCGTAGGGCCGCAGGAGGGGAACACCCCAGCTCGCCAACCGGTCCAGTGGAGCCACCGCGCGGGCGGTCACCACGTGCACCGGCTTGAAACTGCCCATGACCTCCTCGGCACGACCCCGGAGCACCGTCACGTGCGGCAGGTCGAGCAGTTCCACGACCTCCTGGAGGAAGTTGGTGCGGCGCAACAGCGGCTCGAGGAGGGTGATCTCCAGGTCGGGCCTGGCCAGGGCGAGGGGGATGCCGGGAAGTCCCGCGCCGGAGCCGACGTCGCAGACGGTCACCCGCTCCGGGACCGCCTCGCCGAGCACCGCGCAGTTCAGCAGGTGACGTTCCCAGAGGCGGGGCACCTCCCGGGGGCCGATGAGGCCCCGGGTGACGGCGACATCGGCGAGGATCTCCGCGTAACGCACCGCGTCGGGGAAACGGTCACCGAAGACCCGCTTCGCCTGCGGCGGGGGTTCACCCGGGCCCGGGGAGTCCTCGGACTCCCCGGGGCCGTCGATTCGCCCGGCGCTCACGGAAGGACGACCACGCGGCGCTGCGGCTCCTCGCCCTCGGACTCGCTGCGCAGTCCCGCCGCCGCCACGGCGTCGTGGACGACCTTGCGCTCGAACGGGGTCATCGGCTCCAGCCGCTTGGGCTCACCGCTGTCGCGAACCTCGGCCACCGCTTCGCGGGCCAGCTCGGTGAGCCGTTCCCGCTTGCGGGCCCGGAAGCCGGCGATGTCCAGCATGAGGCGGCTGCGCTCGCCCGTCTCCCGGAGCACGGCCAACCGGGTCAGTTCCTGGAGCGCCTCCAGGACCTCGCCGTCCCGACCCACGAGGCGCTGGAGGTCGCGGGCGCCGCCCTCCGCGATCACCGACACCGAGGCCCGATCGGCTTCGACGTCCATGTCGATGTCGCCGTCGAGGTCGGCGATGTCGAGCAGACCCTCCAGGTAGTCGGCCGCGATCTCGCCCTCCTGCTCCAGCCGGGAGAGGGCGTCGGTGGCCGGGGCGGCCGCGGTGGTGTCCGTCACGACGGGGCTCCTTCTTCCTTCTTACTTCTTGGTCTTGGCGGAGGACTTGCGCTTGGGCTGCTGCCGGGAGCCGCGGGCACCGGCGCCGGCGGGCTTGCGCGCGGCGGGGGTCGCGGCTCCGTTGGCACTCTTCGTGCCGTTCGCCTCCGCGGTGCCGTCGGCGGCCTCGGCCACCGGGTCGGCGGTGGGGTCGACGGCCGCGGCGGGAACCGTACCGTTGGCGCCGGGACGGGCGGTGGCCGCCTGGCGCCGGGCCTTGCTCTGCCGCTTGGGCTGGCGGCGGGCGGCGCGGGCCTGCTCGACGGTCTTCTTCGCCTCGACCTCGGCCGGGTCCTCCTTCAGCTTGCCCTTCTTGCGCAGCCGCTCCTGGCGCTGCTGGTAGGCGATGCTGCCCGGCGTGGGGTTGCGGTTGATCACGTACATCTGCTGGCCGAGGGTCCACACGTTGGTGGTGAGCCAGTAGATCAGGACACCGACGGGGAAGTTGATGCCGAAGACGGCGAACATGATCGGGAAGATGTACATCAGCATCTTCTGCTGGTTCATGAACGGCGTCTTGACCGTGAGGTCGACGTTCTTCGTCATCAGCTGGCGCTGCGTGTAGAACTGCGACAGCGACATCAGGACGATCATGATGACGGTGACGACCCGCACATCGGTCAGCGAGGCGCCGAACTCGGCGAGGCGGTCCGCGCCGTCCATGAACTTGGCCGCGATGGGGGCGCCGAAGATGGTGGCCTCACGGGCACTCTCGACCTGCTCGGGGGTGAGGATGCCGAGCGTCCGGTTGTTCGCGATGTGGTTCAGCACCTGGAAGAGGGCCAGGAAGAACGGGGACTGCGCGAGGATCGGGAGACAGCTGGCGAGCGGGTTGGTACCCGTCTCCTTGTACAGCTTCATCATCTCTTCCGACTGGCGCTGCCGGTCGTTCTTGTACCGCTCCTGGATCTTCTTCATCCGGGGCTGGATGGCCTGCATGTTCCGCGTGGCCTTGATCTGCTTGAAGAACAGCGGGATCAGCAGGATGCGGATCACGATCACGAGGGAGACGATCGACAGCCCCCACGCCCAGCCACTGTCGGGGTCGAAGACCTGGCTGTAGACATTGTGGAAGAAGATGATCACCTGGGTGACCAACCAGTACAAGGGACTGAGGATCGCGTTGATCGTGTCCACGGGTCAGGCTCCTAGGGCATTCGTGTGGGCCCGGTGCCGCCGGCGATGGCGCAGACGCTCATGCCAGACGGGGTGCTTCCGGGGAGGGACGTGGTCGACCCCTCCGGGAGACCACGGGTTGCAACGCAGCACGCGCCAGGCCGTCAGGGCGGTGCCCTTGATGGCGCCGTGCCGGTCGATCGCGCCGTACCCGTAATGGGAGCACGACGGGTAGTAGCGACACACCGGGCCGAGCAGCGGACTGATCGTCCACTGGTACAGCTTGATCAGCAGCAGCAGCGGGTACTTCATGCGCGTACCCCTCCCAGCAGCCGCTCCAGGGCGGCGTCCACCTCGCGGGCCAACCGCGCGTACTCGGCCTCACCCGCACCGGGCAACGCCCGGACCACTACCAGGCTACCCGGGGGAAGCAATGAGAGCCGGTCCCGTACGACGTGACGGAGGCGACGTTGGACGCGATGCCGGACCACGGAGTTGCCCACGGCCCTGCTCACGACGAAACCCGCACGCGGCGGGGGGGGCTCCCCCACCGCGTGCGGGTTCGTGGTACCGGACCGTTTGGTCAGGTGGACGACCAGGTGGGTCTTCCCGGACCTGCGGCCACGGCGAACCGCCGCCGCGAAGTCCTCGCGCCGCCGCATCCGGTTCTCGGGAGGCAGCACGACGGGAACACCCGGGTCGGCCCTCAGGCCGACAGGCGGGCGCGGCCCTTGCCGCGGCGGTTGGCGATGATGGCGCGGCCCGCACGGGTCCGCATGCGCAGGCGGAAACCGTGGGTCTTCGCGCGACGCCGGTTGTTCGGCTGGAAGGTGCGCTTGCTCACTCGGGGGCTCCAGTAATTTCCTCGGTGCGCTCCGGGGCGGCGTCCGCCGGAGCACTGGTGTGGCGTCGATCGGCTGTCACCGTGCGCCCACGAGGAGCTCGCAGAGGCCCTGGTAAGCCGCTTGGCGGAGTCCGGACGCACCGCGACGGGGCGGCGGACCCGGGGTCCCCCCGGATGTCTGCCCATCGGAGGCAGGCGGCAGCAGCCGTCGACAACTCGACTGTGCAACGGTACGCGGGGGCCGGTGTTCCGGTCAAACTCCGACGAAACCCGTGCCCCTCGCCATCGTTGTACACACCCTGTGGACAATGACTTGAAGCCCGGATGCGGTGCTGACTACCGTGTCCGGACTCGACACGACCATCCGTACCGGCTCGGACCGTTCACCTCTTGCCCCGACTTACCCGACTTGCCCCGCCGCACCCCCGGTACCCCGTCATCCCCGAAGTTCCCGGCCGACCGGGCGCCACCACCCGGTGGCCGCCCCCCGCGGCCGGTCACCGCGACCCGAGAGAGCGAACCAGTGGCCGACCTCCCAGCAGACCTCGCGGCGGTATGGCCACGCGCGCTCGCCTCGATGCTCTCCGCCGAGCAGGGGCTGGAACCGAAGGACCACCGCTGGCTGCAGGAGTGCGTGCCCCTCGCCCTGGTCTCCGACACCGCGCTGCTCGGCGTCCCCAATGAATACGCCAAGAGCGTGCTGGAGGGGCGACTGGCCCCCCTGATCGGCTCCGCGCTCAGCAAGGAGTGCGGACAGCCGGTCCGCCTGGCCGTCACCGTGACCGCGCCCCCGCCCGAGCCGAGCCGGGCACCGGCCCCCGCCGGGGACCACCCGGCCGGCCCTCCGGCGGACCGGGACCACCCCGACCACCGGGGGCGGGCCCACCACGACGACCGGCACGAATCGGCCGGCGGGCACGGCGGCCGCGGCGGCACGGAGCATCCCGGCCCCGGTTACGACGGACGCCACGAGGGACACCGGGACGGTCGGTCCGACGGCTGGTCGGACGACCTGCCCGCCGCGCGTCCGGCGTACCCCGACCACCCCCGGGC
>NZ_VKHS01000475.1 GCF_014141525.1 Streptomyces calidiresistens | reverse complement strand
CACGACGAGTGGGGCACCGACCCGTCCGGAGGGCCGGTCGGGGGCCGCCGAGCCGGGACCCCCGACCCCGCCACCCACCCACCGGCCCCGCAGAATGGCGGGATGGAGCACGGGCGGGACGAGGGCGGCGGAGGGCCGCGCGACGCGCGGGGCGGCGCCGCGGAGACCGGGACGGATGGGGTCCCCGAGCTGCTGCGGGAGCGTCCGCCGTCCCCGTTGACCGAGGTGGACGACGAGCGGTTCGCCCGGCACGGCGTGCGGCTGTTCCTCAAACGGGAGGATCTGCTCCACCCCGAGGTGGTGGGCAACAAGTGGCGCAAGCTGGTGCCGACCCTGCGGGAGGCCGTGGCGACCGGTGACCGCACGCTGTTGACCTTCGGCGGTGCCCACTCCAACCACCTGCGGGCGACCGCCGCCGCCGGACGTCTTCTGGGGTTGTCCACGATCGGTGTGGTGCGCGGGGAGGAGCTGGCCGACCGCCCACCGAACCCCTCCCTGGCGGCCTGCCTGGCCGACGGGATGCGTCCGCACTTCGTCACCCGGTCCGAGTACCGGCGCCGTGCGGACCCGGATTTCGTCGCCGGGTTGCGGAAGCGGTTCGGGCCGTTCCGCCTGGTGCCCGAGGGCGGGACGAACGCGGCGGCGGTGCGCGGTTGCGTGGTGCCCGGCAGGGAGCTGGCGGCGGCCGACCCCCGGCCGGACGTGGTGGCGGTGGCCTGCGGCACCGGCGGGACCCTGGCCGGGCTGGCGGCGGGGCTGGCCCCCGGGACGCGGGCGCTCGGCATCCCGGTGCTGCGCGGGGGCTTCCACGGGGAGGCGGTGCGCGCCCTGCAGCGGGAAGCGTTCGGCGGTCCGCGCGGGCGGTGGTCGGTGGACGACCGCTTCCACCACGGCGGCTTCGCCCGGGTGCCGGCGGAGCTGGAGGAGTTCGCGCTGGACTTCGCCGACCGCCACGGGCTGCCGTCGCTGGATCGCGTGTACGTCGCGAAGGTGCTGTGGGCACTGCGGGAGCTGACGGCAGCGGGCGCCTTCCCCCGGGGAACCGTGGTGGCCGCCGTCGTCACCGGTTGACCTCCCCGAACCGCCGGGCGGACCCGGATACTCCCGGAGGGAGCCGAAAAAGTCCAACATCCTCCGCTCCGGGCGGAATTCGTCGCCCCCGGACCACGACGGCCCGCACCTGCGGGTTTACGATGAGTGATACGGCGACAGTCCCCCGTGCGACGCGATAACGTCACGGGGCGAGCCCGTGACCATCGGGTCGCGTCATGCCGGCAAGGGGTTCACGGGCGACGTCGGGGGGCGTCGCCGTCGTGGGAGTCACAGTGGAGGTGAGGGTGTCCGAGATCCCAGGTGAGGACGGATCGCAGGACTTCGTCGAGGTTCGGCTGCCGGCGGCGGGTGCCTACCTGTCCGTACTGCGGACCGCGACGGCCGGTCTGGCCGCGCGGCTGGACTTCACGCTCGACGAGATCGAGGATCTGCGCATCGCCGTCGACGAAGCCTGCGCGATCCTGCTCCAGCAGGCGACCCCGGGTTCCACGCTGGAGTGCCGCTTCACCCTGATCGGGGACGCGCTGCGGGTGACGGTCTCGGCTCCGACCACGGAGGGCCACGCACCGGAGCGCGACACCTTCGCGTGGACGGTGTTGAGCGCGCTGGCCGGCGAGGTGGAGTCGGCCGTCGCCGAGGACCGGACGGTCAGCATCAGTCTGCACAAGAAGCGCGGCGCGGCGTCCGGGGCGCCGTGAGCGGGAGAGCGGGACCGCCACCCGAGGAGGGGGCAGAAGTGAACGCGGAAGTGAACGAGGTGGAGCGGATGGCGGGCACCGCCGTCCCGGGTCTCCGGGACACGACGGATCCGGTCGATCCCGTCGAGGCGGCCGATCCCGTCGAGACGGTCGATCCCGTCGAGGCGGCCGAGGAGCCGACCGACGCGGTCGGCTCGCCGGGGAGCGACCCCCGCCTGCCCGGCGCACGCTCCGGCTCCCGCCGCACGGGCGGGTCGGCCGACTCGCGGGACCGGGCCGCCGCCCGCGACCTGTTCGTCTCCCTGCGCGCCCTGCCCGACGGGTCGCCCGAGCGCGCCGAGCTGCGGGACCGGCTGGTGCGGATGCACCTGCCGCTGGTGGAGCACCTGGCGCGGCGGTTCCGCAATCGCGGCGAGCCGTTGGACGACCTGACCCAGGTCGCCACGATCGGTCTGATCAAGTCGGTGGACCGGTTCGATCCGGAGCGCGGGGTGGAGTTCTCCACCTACGCGACGCCGACCGTGGTGGGCGAGATCAAGCGGCACTTCCGGGACAAGGGCTGGGCGGTGCGGGTGCCGCGCCGGTTGCAGGAACTGCGGTTGTCGCTGAGCGCCGCGACGGCGGAGCTGTCGCAGTTGCACGGTCGCGCGCCGACGGTGCACGAGCTGGCGGAGCGCCTGAACACCTCCGAGGAGGAGGTGCTGGAGGGATTGGAGTCCGCCAACGCCTACAGCACGCTCTCGCTGGACGTGCCGGACACCGATGACGAGTCGCCGGCGGTGGCCGACACCCTGGGGGCCGAGGACGACGCGCTGGAGGGCGTGGAGTACCGGGAGTCGCTCAAGCCGCTGCTGGAGGAGCTGCCGCCGCGCGAGAAGAAGATCCTCATGCTGCGGTTCTTCGGGAACATGACCCAGTCGCAGATCGCGCAGGAGGTCGGGATCTCGCAGATGCACGTCTCCCGGCTGCTGGCGCGGACGCTGGCGCAGCTGCGGGAGAAGCTGCTCGTCGAGGAGTGAGCGACGGGGTTCCGCCGGTGAGCGGAACCCCGCTGCCGGACGATGCGGGGCCCGGGGCCCGCACCGCCTGTCCGGCGGGGAGGTCGTCGCCTCCCACGCCGAGGGCAACGGCCTCCCGCGCCTCCCCGATCGACGTCGAGCCGCCGCAGCGGAGGCGCGATATCACGGCGGGGTGGGCGATGGAGGGCAGGAAGGTCTCCCACGGATGGGCCACTCCGGCCGGTAGGTCGGCCCCGTGGGTTTCGGCCGTGGAGAAGAGGTTCAGTCCCGTGTAGGAGGCCACGAGCAGTCCGGCGGTCCGCCGGACGTCCACGTGGGGCCACACCTCCCCGAGCTCACGGCCGAGCTCCGGGTATGGGGCCGGCACTTTCCGCCACTCGCCGAAGGGGTTGAGTGGTTTCTCGTCGAATAGCGTGTCGATGGCTATCCGGGTTCCCGCCCGGAGCACGGGGTCACCGCGAAGTCCCCGCGCGACCTCCCGGGACATCTCGATGGCCTGCTGGAGGGGGAGGCCCCCTCCACCGAAGCGACACTCGACGTCCGTTCCGCCATGATCGCTTCGACGAGGGCCCGTGTGGACGGGAAGTGGAAGTACAGCGCCCCCTTCGTCACCCCGGCTCGCTCGATGATCTCGGCGATGGTGGTCGCCTGGTGGGCGCGTTCGCCGAGTACCTCCGCCGCCCGGGGCTTCGGTCGGAAGCCGACGACTGCCCGGGCAAACCCCACGGACTCCGCATCGCCCACGGCCCGCCGGAGATCGATCCCGCGAGGCGCGAGGTCGGGCTGGAGGGTCGCCCCGTCCGAACGACCCGCGAGGAATTCGATCTTCTCCACCACCTGGCCCGGCAACCGGAGACGGTGGCCTCCCGGCGGCAGCTGATGTCGGAGATCCGGGGAGCCCCGTCGGGTCGACGCTCGGAAGCCGCACGATCGACACCCACGTGAGCACCCTGAGGAACAAGCCGGGCTCGAAGAATCGGATCCCCACCGTCCGCGGCATTCGTTTCCGGCTCGGCCGGGGGCGACCCGCCCGGTGGGGGACGGGGAAGTCGATGCGCCGCCCCGGCCCCGTCCCCCGGGGCCGGGGCGGCGTCGGACACCGCCCGCCTCGCCGCGACCTCCGGGGCGGCTCCACGCCCGGGCCGGGGTCCGGAGCCGACGCTCGAAGGAAGCGGTGACGTCCGCTTCGTGGTGGTTCCCGCGCCTTCCCCGTCCACGGCGTCGCCGGCCGTGCTCCCCCGCCAACCGGTACACGATTCCCCTCGGCACGTCCCACGGTCGTGCCATGTCGGCCGCCGAGAGCCATGCGGTGGTGGGGGCGGGACCCCGTCCGCGATCGGCCGGTGACATCGATGTCCCCCATCGGGGACCCACCGCTGCCCGCACCCTCCGACGGGAAGCCGCTGCTGCGGATCGAGCGGGGCGACCCCTCTCCCGAGGAGCCGGCCGCCCCGACCGCCGTGCCGGTCGCCGTGACCGGCACTCCCGGTGGGGGAACCGACGCCGACCGTTCCCGACCGGCGAGGGCCGAGTGGGGACGCCGCGAACCCGTCGAGGAGGACACCCACCGGATGGGGACGACCTCCGCGGGTCCCCCATCGGCCCGGCGCGGCTCCCCCGGCGCCCG
>NZ_VKHS01000474.1 GCF_014141525.1 Streptomyces calidiresistens | reverse complement strand
CCCCTTCTCCCCCGTCCCCCGGGAGCCGCCGTGATCGAGTTGCTCAGGGTGGTCTTCGCCGCCCTGGCCGAGGCCCTGCCGAACGTGCCGCGCCTGCGCCGGGAGAAGCGACGCCGTGAACTGGCCGCGGACCTGTTCCTGCTGTACGTGGCGCTCAACCGGGTGGTGCTGCTCGCCGAGGAGATCGTCGACGACCTGGAGGCCCGGGTGCGGTACCCGCCGGGCGACCCCCGGGCGCGGTTCGGCCCGGCCGCCTCCCATCGGGTGCGACGCCAGGCGGAGCAGTTGGCCCGGGTCCGCACCCTGCTCCTGGAGCACTCCGCGGTCTTCCAGATCCTCCACGCCGAGGCGTACAACCGCATGGTGCTCCTGCTGGGGGTGAAGATGTCGGCCCTGGACGTCCTGTTGTTCATCATGCGCACGGGGACCCTGCCGACCGAGCCGAGCGGCGGCGAGGTGCGCCGGATCCTCGACGCCGGCCTCCCCGACCCCGGGGTGGACTTCGACGAGGTGGCCCACCGGATGGAACTGGCGTGGCGGCACAGCGGAATCGCCCTCGGCTCCGCCCCGGACGCCGACACCCGGGAGCGGATCGCGGCGTACCTGGAGGAGAGCCGGCCGCGTGAGCGGGTCGCCGGGATGCGGCGGGTCCTGGCGGACTTCCGGGCCGTGCTGGAGGAGAACTTCTCGGTCGGGGACGTGCTGCTGGACGTCGGGGACCGGCGGATCAACCTGCTCTGAGAGACCGGGAGCCGGATCGGCGGGACGGCACCGGCGGGGCGGGCCGCCGGGGGATCAACCGGCGGACAGGGCACGGAGGTCGGCCACCCACCCGGCCAGGGTGTCGCGGCAGTACGCCAGGTGGTCGGGGTTGCCGGCGGCGAAGCCGCGCGGCTCGCACTCGATCACCAGGATCAGCCCCAACAGCAACCGGTACAGCGCCAGTCGGTGATCGGCGGTCGGGCCCTCGGCGAACCGGCCGCCCGCCGCGCGGTATCCGGCGCGCAGGTCGCCGTCGGGGGCGATGTCCCCGCAGAACGCCAACGACACCCACTCCGCCAACGGATCGCCCCAGAAGGCCCGTTCGTGGTCGATGAGGCCGGTGACCCGGGCGCCGGCGGGGTCCGCCGGGTCGGGGACCCCCACGAAGACGTTGCCCGGCCACAGGTCGAAGTGGACCAGGCGGGGCTCGGTCACCTCGGCGAGAGCCGGCCGCCCGGCGGCCACCAACCCCCTCACCTCGTCCGGGGTGACACCCAGCGGGGCGTCCCACCGCGCGGCGTCGTCCAACAGCGCCTCCACCATCGCGGTGAACGCCGTCGGCCAGTCCTCCGCCGACAGCCCCGCCTCCGGGGCCGGGTAGCCGAACCGGCCGTCGGCGGGGCGCAGGGTGTGCATCCGGGCGACGTGGCCGCCCAGTCGCCGGCGCAGCCGGGCGTTCACCGGCCCGGGCAGGGTGTCGGCGACCTTGTTCCAGGGCGTGCCGTCGAGCACCGCCAGGACGAGGAAGTCCGGTCCCCGGTGGATGAGTTCGGGCAGCGGCAGGGCGACGGAGGCCAACCTGCGGTGGACCATCGCCTCGGTGGCCAGGATGCCCCGCTCGTACCGCAGGACCGGCGCCCCCGGCCCGGGGGCGAACTTGACGACGGCGGGCCGGCCGTCGTCCAGGACCACCCGGTGGGCGGTGTTGAACCAGCCGTCGGTCAACTCCTCCTCCACCCGGCACCCGAAGCCGGCGGAGGCCCGCAGCGCGGCGTCGATGTCGGCGGGGGTCAGGACACGCTTGGTGCGGCTCTCCACGGCCCCAGCGTACGGCGGGGCACCCTCACTCGGCCGGGGGTTTCCCGCCGGCGGAGGCGCCGAGGGCGTCGGCGATGGACGCCGCCCAGCCGCGGATCGCGTCATGGTCCCGGAAGTCCCCCTCCAGGCCGCGGAAGACCAACAGGGCGGCGCGCTCGGGGAAGTTGAGGTCCGCTCGGTCGAGCCGGCCGGCGAACATCCGGTGGTCGCGCGGGTGCACGGTCTCGCGCACGCCCGGAAGCTCCACCGGGTCCTTCTCCATCTCCCGCACCATCTTCCGCGAGGGGTCCCCCACCGGGCCGCTGGAGAACAACCACACCGGGCGTTCGGCGAGGGCGGGGCCGCAGCGCTCCACCAACTCCCCGGCGGGCGACAGCCAGTGACCGGCGTAGACGGCGCTGCCGAGCACCACCGCCTCGTAGGGATCGACCGCCTCCACCTCACCGGGCGAGCGCACCACCGCCTCCACGCCGTGTTCCGCCAACACCTCGGCGATCTCGCGGGCGATGGCCTCGGTCGTCCCGTGTCGGCTCGCGGCCGTCACCAGTACCGTCATGATCCTCTCCCCACCGGCCCGGAACCCGTGGCACCGGACCTCTCCAGGGTGGTCCTCCCGCCCTCTCCCCCATCGTCGCGCGCGGGGCCCCGGGGCGCGAACGGGTCATCCGGCCCCGGGGCCGCCGACCGGACCGGCCCCGACGCCACCGGGGAGATCGGCGGGGAGATCGGCGGGGAGGAGGGAGAGGACATCGAGGTCCACGCGCCCGGCCGTCACGACGCCGGCCCCGCGCAGCGTCCCCTCGTGACGCAGCCCGGCCCGCAGCGCCACCCGTCGGGAGGCGACGTTCCCCGTCGCCACCCGCACCTCCATGCGGTGGAAGCCGCGCTCCCGCAGCAACCACCGACCCAGCGCCCGGCAGGCCTCCGTCGCCACGCCACGCCGCCGGGCCTCCGGGGCCGTCCACCAGCCGGCCTCGGCGCCGCCCACCCGCCAGTCGGTGCGGTGCAGGCCGATCGCGCCCAGGAGCCGCCCGGTGTCGGCCGCGGTGACGGCGAGGTGCAGGCCGTCGCCGGACTCCCGCAGGGCGTGCGCGGTGCGGGTGCACCACTCCACCGCGTCGTCGAGGGTGTAGGGGCGGGGCAGGGGCAGCCACCGCTGCGTCTCGGCGTCGGCGCAGGCCGCCCGGACGGCCCCGACGTCGTCCGCCCTCCAGGGGCGCAGCACGAATCGTTCGGTGCGCAGCACCGTCTCCGGATGGACCGGCATCCCACCGTCTCCCCTCCGCCGCGCCGCCGCGAACCCCGACCGCGCCGCTGACCCCGGGCGGCGGGTACCGCGCCGGGGACCGGCATCGTGCCCCGACCACGAGCGCGCGGGGAAGCGGTTTTCGGTCGACGCGCCGCCCGCCGCGCGCGCTCGGCGGGCGGGGAAGGAGCCACGCCCCTAGGGTCGGTGGCATGGCTGCGGGGCGCTGGGTGTCGGTGACGTGGAAGGTGCTCGTCGTCGCGGTGGTGCTGTGGCTGCTGGTGGTGCTCGCCGCCTGGTTGCTGCAACGCCAGTTGATCTATCTCCCCGACCGGTCCGCCCCGCCCCCGCCCGCCGGGGTGGAGGAGGTCGCGTACACCGGCGCGGACGACGCCGAGCTCACCGCCTGGTTCCTGCCCGCCGACACCGCTTCCCCCCGGCCGCACGCCACGGTGGTGGTCGCCAACGGCAACGGGGGCAACCGGGCCGGCCGGGTGCCGCTCGCCGAGGGCCTGGCCGAGCGCGGGTACGCCGTGCTGCTCACCGACTACCGGGGCTACGGCGGCAACCCCGGCGACCCCCGCGAGGAGGTCCTGGCCGAGGACTTCCTCGCGGCCGTGGCACAGGTGGCGGACCGTCCCGACGTGGACCCGGACCGGATCGTGTACCTCGGGGAGTCGCTCGGCTCGGCGGTGGTCTCGGAGGCCGCCGCGGAGCGCCCCCCGCCCGCGCTGGTGCTGCGCTCGCCGTTCCCCGCGTTGGCCGACGTCGGCCGGCACCACTACCCCTTCCTGCCGGTGCGCACCCTGCTGCGCGACCGCTTCCCGACCGCCGAGCACCTGACGCGGTACGAGGGACCGGTTCTGGTGGTGGCGGGTGACTCGGACCGGATCGTTCCGGACCGGTTCTCCCGACAGGTGGTGGAGGAGCACACGGCCGGCCCGATCTCCCTGCACCTGATCGGGGGGGCCGACCACAACGACCGGGCGGTGCTGTCGGGTGACGAATTCCTCGACACCGTCGACGACTTCCTGCGCGAGACCCTCACCGGGAACGGGGACGGGGCCGGATAGGCACTCCGCCGACGTCCCCACCCACCCGATTTCGGCCGGCCGGGGGCAGAATGGCGGATATGGCATCGATTTCCCTGGGGAAGGGTGCGAACGTCCCCGTCGAGGCACCGACGATCCGCGTCGAACTCGTGCGGACCGCCGACCCGCGCGTGCCGGACACGGACGTCTCCGCGCTGCTGCTCGCCTCCGACGGCCGGGTCCGTTCGGACGCCGACATGGTCTTCCACAACCAGCCGGCGCACCCCTCCGGCGCGGTGATCCACCTCGGGAAACGCGGGGAGGGGGCCGGCGGGGGC
>NZ_VKHS01000473.1 GCF_014141525.1 Streptomyces calidiresistens | reverse complement strand
GACAGGTGTGGGGTGTGGGGTCGTCCTCCTGGTCGTCACCGTCACCGGCCTCGCGGGCGGTTGAGGTGGCGTGGCCGCGGGCGCGGGCGGCGCGTGCCTCCAGCTCCGCACGGGCGTCTCCCCACGCGATCGCCACGGCGGCCTCCCAGTGGATCCGGTCGGGAGACGTCCCGGCAGGGAAGTGCTTCGCGATCTCCTTCTCCACCACGGGGATGCGGGGGTCGCCACGGCGGATGAGGGTGCGGGCGCGCAGGTGCACGCCGGCCTCGCCGATCCCACCCGGGTCGAGGCCGGTCACGGGAGGGGGGTGACGTCGACGCGGGTGATCCGGCCGGTGGGCAGGAGCATCATCCCGCCGTCCCCGGTCTCGAACGCAGCGAACCTCGGTGCGGTGGGCAGGAGCACGGTGTGCTGCTCATCGAGGGCGACGGGCTCCATGCGCTGCTCCAGCTTCGTCGCGAGCCACTCCTCGAGGTTCTGCTCGTCGCTGGGGTGGGTGGTGACGTCGAGGGTCTGCGGGCCGGTGTCGGTGTGGAAGACGACCTTCCACCGCTGCTCGCCCTGCTCCTGGTCGTCGTCGCCGCGGTGCTCGGGAGCGTCATCGGCGGGGGTGGTGGTGTGCTGGTCGGGCACGACTCCTCCTGCTGCTGCGCGGGGAACGGGTCGGGCCCGCCCTGGCCGGCTGCGACGGCGCGGGGCGGGCCCGACTGGTGCCGGCCCACCGATGGTGGCCCCAGGGTGCCGGAGACCCCATGGTAGGCCCGGGCGGGGGTTCAGCGGATGGTGCCGGTCCACCACACGGTGTCGGAGTCGTTCACAGCGATGGAGTAGGTGAGTTCCTGTCCGCCGTCCAGGGCGCAGGTGGGGGCCCAGGTGACCTCCCCGCCGGCGGGGACGAGGTTCGGCCACTCTGTGGTGATGCCTTCCCACAGTTCGTACTCGGTGACCTGGCCGTCGACGGTGCACTCCTGGTACACGGCGTCGAGGGTGATGGGCTGGTCGCCGGGGTTCGTGGCGGTGATGGTGAGCAGGGCGTACTCCTCGTCGCCGTCCGCCCCGAACCCGCCGTCGACCTCGTCGTTGGGGACCACGAGCCGGTCGAGGTCGACGGCGATGGCGAGGGTCAGGCCTTGGCTGGGGGTGATGGTGTGGGTGGCGCCGAGGTCGGCCACGGCCGCGCCGCCCGCGGTGCCTTCGGTTCCTCCGCTTCCGTCGTCTCCAGCGGTGTCGCCTTCGCTGCTGCCGGTGTCGCCGGTGCCGCCGTCGCTGGCGCCTCCGGTGGTGGGGGGTGCGGTGGGGTCCTGCCCGCCGGCGCCCCCGCTGCTGCCGCCGTCGGCCCCGTCGTCTCCGTCGCCGTTGTCTCCGCTGCCGCAGGCTGCGAGGGCGAGGATCAGGGCGGCGGTGCCTGCGGCCAGGGCGCGGCCCCGACGGACGCGGGCGGGGGCGTGGGGGGTGTGGATGCTGGTGGTGCGCATGGTGGTCTCCGATCGTGTGGTTTGGTGACCGAACGTAGACGGCCCCGCCGTGTGGCGGGGCCGGTGTGACGGGGCTGTGACCCGGGCAGCGGGTCTACTGGCGGGTAGGTCTTGCCCGCCGGTGGGCGGGCCCCACTTCTACTAGCGGGTAACGAGGTTGAGGGGGGCCGCTCGGCCCAGCGAGGCGTCCCAGGCGCCGGGCCAGCGCCATCCGTGGACCGCGCGCCGGGCCCGGTACATGGCCCCGATGACCCGCAGGTGCTCATCCCCATCCGGCACGGGGTTTGTGGACGCCTCGTCCCAGCGCCGACGGTAGTAGTCATCCGCCCTGCGGTACGCGAAGTTTGCGCGAGCGGCAGGGAGTTCACCGCCGGTGGTGCTCGCGTACACCTCCCCGCGCAGATCGCGGTAGAGCTTCCGCAGCCTCGGGCGCTGCTCGACGTCGGCGAGTGCGCCCAGTGCGGTGATCAGGGCTTCGCGGCCTTCGGTCAGGTCCTCGGCCAGGTTCTCGGGGAGCTGGTCGGTGTGGCGGGCGATGGCGGCGTGGCGAGCGCGCCGGGCCACGTGAGCTTCCCAGTCGGCGTGTGCGATTTGGGCGGACAGGTTGAGTTCCTCAAGGTGCTCGCGTTCGGGGTTGTCCTCCGGGCCGTCGGCGAGGGCGAACCGGGGACGTGCGGGTGCGGGAAGCCGGGTGTCGGCGAGAGCGGCCATGCGGGTCCGGTGGACGTGGGCGGCGTACTCGTGCTCAGGGCTGCCCGGGGAGGTGAAGTAGGCGAGCGGGTCCGTGGGCCGGTGGGCGTGCGGCTGCTCGTCTGCTGGTGGGTTGTGGGCCATCGGGGGTTCCTCTCGGGCGGGTTGTGCTGGCGGGCGGCTCATCGTTTCCCCCGTCGGGGTGGCCCGTAGGGGGATTGCCAGGCCGGGCGGCTGTCCGTGCGGCGCGGACCGGTGGGAGGGTGCCGCGGGCCGGTGGGGGTGTCGAGTGCGCGCGTGAGGGCGTGCGGGAGATCCGCGAGATCGGGGACGTGTTCGGCGGCCTCGGCTTCGGTCTGTGTCAGGGTGGCGAGCATTCGGGCGGTGGCATCCACAGCCTCGGGGTGATCGTCTCCCAGCAATCCGTACGGGTGGCGGTGCATCTCCCGCGCGATGGTGCGCAGTTCCTCCGGTGGCCGGTTCTCCTCGCCCTCCAGCAGGCGGTGATAGGCGACCTCGTGGATATCGACCCGTGCCCAGCACCCCCGTGCCTCGGCCGCGACCTCGTCCAGGACCACCCGCGCCCGGTCTTCGGGTACTCCGATGGCCTGCGCCCGCCAGAAGTATTCGTCGTGGGCGGCGTGGGCGGTGCTGGCCCTGAGTATGCCGGGGTACAGAGTTCCGGCGATGTGACCGACGAGCACCGCTTCGAGGTCGGTTAGGGCGACGAACCGGCGAACGCGGTCCATGGCGTCGTCGAACTCATCGGCCAAGCCGAGACCCCTGACCACGGCTTCTGTCACGGCCACGGTGTGTGGGGTGGGGCCGGTGTCATCGGTGGCCATCGGGCACCTCCTTCAAGCGTTCGGCGAAGCGGTGGAAGTTCACGGCTGCTGCAGCGGCCGTGCCCGGCTTCGGCTCGACCTCATAAATCTCCCACTCCAGTACGGCGATGCGGGTGTAGTCCGGGCGCGGCCGGGCCGGCGCGGCGGGCTCGCGGGTGCGGAAGAGCAGGATGTCCTTGGTGCGGTCCCACACCGTGTAGATCAGGGGTGGGCGGCCTCGGTGGGGGACGAGGTACACCACGGCCAGGATGGGGGTCAGGGCGAGGGAGAGGAGGATGGGCAGGAGGTCAGCGCTCACGGGAGTCCCTTTCGCGGTGGTGCGGGCTGCGGTGTGGTGGTGGGTCAAAGGGCGGCCTCCCAGGCGTCGACCGCCTGCCGCACGAGCGTCGGGTCCCAGGCGGGCCCGCCGTGGGAGACGATCGGGTCGGCGCCGGCGCCGGTGGCCAGCTGGGCGAGTAGGTCGCAGGCGACCTGCCAGGGGGCCGCGTAGGTGTCGCTGTCCGAGCACAGCGACGTGACGTTCCGCCCGCCTCCGCTCTCAATGAGCTGCCAGCCGGCGTGCTGGTCCCAGGCGAGGTATACGCCGTGCGGCCAGTGCTCCTCGGAGACGACGCCCTCGGGCCAGTCGGACAGCACGGCGTCGAGCTGCTCGCCATCTGCGGTCTCGCAATGGACATAGCGGGGCTCGCAGTTGAGCACGGCGAGGGCGTGGGCGACAGAGTCGATGTACGGCTCGTGCGGAAGTTCTTCGCGGTCGGTCATCAGTGCCTCTGCTCGGGGTGGTTGTTGTCGGCGGTTGTGATGCGGCGCAGGATGCCCTCGTCCGCGCCCTGCTTGATCCGGGCGGCGTGCCGGGCCGCTGCGGCGGACTCTTGGGCGCGGATTCGCTGTGTGTCCCTGGTGCGCTTCCATGCCGCGGTGGTCAGCCGACGCCTGTGCCGGAGAGGGGAGACGAGGTCCCTGACGAAGGCGAAGATCAGCGCGAGGGCCACGGCGAGGGCGACGAAGAGGGGCAGGAGGTCGGGGCTCATGCGAGCTGCCATTGCTTGGCCTGCCAGCAGGGGGCGCAGTGGGTGACGGGGACGCCGTTGTAGACGATGTCCCGGCCGGGGGCGCCGGTGCCGGTGCAGATGCCGGGTGCGTCGGGGTGGGCGCCGCACAGGCAGTGGCAGGTGCCGAGGGCTTCCTCGGCTTCGCGTTCGGCACGCCACTGGTCGACGATCGCGGGGTTGCGGGCGGCCTCTTCGAGGAAGGGCCGGAGCTCGGTGTGAAGCGCCGTGAGGGTTTGGAGGTGGGTTCGGACGACGGGGATGAGGAGTTGGGCGAGGCGGTTGAAGGTGTGGGTGAGGGGCTGCTGGGCGGGGTCGTGTGCGCTCATGGTGTTCATCTTGCCGTGTGGGTGGTGGG
>NZ_VKHS01000472.1 GCF_014141525.1 Streptomyces calidiresistens | reverse complement strand
CCCCCGCCCCGGCCCCTCCGACCGGCGGGTCCGACCCGGCGCGCAATTCCCCGCCGGTTGTCGGCCGGGGCCGGTAGGCTCGAATGACCATGACCGACGATCACCTCCGGGCCGCGAATCCGCAGACCGGTCCCGCCGCCGGCCCCCAGCCCGACTTCTCCGAGGCGCCGCCCGACGACCCGGCCGAGGAGGCGTTCGAGGATCTGCCCCCGGCGCGGCGGTACGCCCTCGCCCGGCGGCGCGCGGCCGAGCGGGCCACCGAACTGCACGCCTTCCGGGAGGGGTACGACTTCCCGCTCGACCCCTTCCAACTCGACGCCTGTCGGGCCCTGGAGGCCGGCAAGGGCGTACTGGTGGCCGCCCCCACCGGATCCGGGAAGACGGTGGTCGGCGAGTTCGCCGCCCACCTGGCCCTCGCCCGGGGCCGCAAGTGCTTCTACACCACCCCCATCAAGGCGCTCTCCAACCAGAAGTACGCCGACCTCGCCGCCCGCCACGGGGCCGAGCGGGTCGGCCTGCTGACCGGTGACAACAGCGTGAACGCCGACGCGCCGGTGGTCGTCATGACCACCGAGGTCCTGCGGAACATGCTGTACGCCGGTTCCCGCGCGCTGGACGGCCTGGGCTACGTGGTGATGGACGAGGTGCACTACCTCTCCGACCGCTTCCGGGGCGCGGTGTGGGAGGAGGTCATCATCCACCTCCCCGATTCGGTCACCCTCGTCTCGTTGTCCGCCACCGTCTCCAACGCCGAGGAGTTCGGTGACTGGCTGGACACCGTGCGCGGCGACACCGAGGTGATCGTCTCCGAGCACCGTCCCGTGCCGCTGTGGCAGCACGTCCTGGCCGGCCGCCGGCTGTACGACCTGTTCGAGGAGCGGGGCGGGCGGCGCGAGGTCAACCCGGACCTGGAGCGGATGGCCCGCATGGAGCACTCCCGTCCCCTCGCGCGCGACGGCCGCGGCCGTCCTCCCCGGCGCGAGGCGGATCGGGAGCGGGAGCGCCGGCAGCGCGCCCGGGTGTGGACGCCGAGCCGCCCGGAGGTCATCGACCGACTGGACGCCGACGGGCTGCTGCCGGCCATCACCTTCATCTTCAGCCGGGCGGGCTGCGAGGCCGCGGTGCGCCAGTGCCTGCTCTCCGGGCTGCGGCTGAACGACGCGGCCGAGCGGACCCGGGTGCGGGAGATCGTGGAGCGGCGCATTGCCGCCATCCCCGACGAGGACCTCCACGTCCTGGGGTACTTCGAGTGGCTGGAGGGCCTGGAACGGGGCATCGCCGCCCACCACGCCGGCATGCTCCCCACCTTCAAGGAAATCGTCGAGGAACTGTTCGTCGCCGGGTTGGTCAAGGCGGTCTTCGCCACCGAGACCCTGGCGCTGGGGATCAACATGCCCGCCCGGTCGGTGGTGCTGGAGAAGCTGGTCAAGTGGAACGGCGAGCAGCACGCCGACATCACCCCCGGCGAGTACACCCAGCTCACCGGTCGGGCCGGGCGGCGCGGCATCGATGTCGAGGGCCACGCCGTGGTGCTGTGGCAGCGGGGCATGAACCCCGCCGCGCTGGCCGGCCTGGCGGGCACCCGCACCTATCCGCTGCGCTCCTCCTTCCGCCCCTCCTACAACATGGCGGTCAACCTGGTCGCCCAGTTCGGTCGCGAGCGCTCCCGGGAACTGCTGGAGGCGTCCTTCGCCCAGTTCCAGGCGGACCGCTCGGTGGTCGCGCTGGCCCGGCGCGTGCAGCGCAACGAGGAGGGGCTGGAGGGTTATCGCGAGGCGATGACCTGCCACCTGGGGGACTTCGGGGAGTACTCCGAGCTGCGCCGGCGGCTGAAGGACCGGGAGAACGAACTCGCCCGGCGGGGCGCGGGGCTGCGGCGGGCCGCCGCGGCCGACGGCGGCGAGTTCGCCCCGGCCCCGGACCCGGCGCTCGGCGGCCACCAGCAGGAGGGTGATGACCACCAGGACGCAGGCGAGCGCGGCGGCGGGGGTGCGGTCGAAGCTCGCCCGGTAGGACATGAAGATCGCCCGGGTGAAGGTGTCGTACCGCATGATCGACACGGCACCGAAGTCGGAGACGACGTAGAGGGCGACCAGCAGCGCCCCGCCCACGGCCGCCGGACGCAGCCGGGGCAGGGTGACGCGCAGGAAAACACCGGCGGCGGAGTGGCCGAGGGCCCGGGCGGCCTCCTCGCGGGCGGGGTCGGAGGTCCGCAGCACGGCGGCGACCGGGAGGAAGACGTAGGGGAAGCAGGCCAGGGAGAGGGCGAGGACGGCGCCGGCGAAGCCGCTCGTGCCGGGCACCGCGGAGAGCCAGCCGAAGGCCATCACGTAACTGGGGACCGCCAGCGGCAGGGTGGCGACCACCGTCCACAGGCGGGCGCCGGGCAGACGGGTGCGCTGGGTCAGCCAGGCCAGCGACACACCGATCAGAAGGGTGATCAGGACGACGGTGAGGGTCAGGCGCAGGCTGTTGCCCAGCAGTTCGAGGGTGCGCGGGGAGACGACGATCTCCCGCGCCCGCCCGGGGCCGTGCTCCAGGGCCCGCACACCGAGGTAGACCAGCGGCAGCAGGGCGAAGGCGGCGGTGAGGGCCGCCGGCACGGCGAGGACGAGGGGAATGCGGTGATCCCCGCGTCGGCGACCGCGCGGACCGGTCTCCGGCGGAACGACGGAATCCCGCCCGGCCGGCGCGGTGGCGCCGGCCGGGCGGGCGGGGGCGGTCGGGGACGGGCGGCCCGACGTGCTCATGATCCCCCTCAGACCATTCCGGCTTCCCGGAGCAGTTCCAGGGTTCGCTCCAGGGAGTCCAGGTCGGTGAGGTCGATCTCGGGGGCCTCGATGGACTCCAGCGGCGGCAGCCCCTCCACCGGGCTGGTGACGCCGGCGGCCAGCGGGTACTCCTTGGTCTCGTCCGCGAAGTACAGCTGGGCCTCCTCGGAGAGGAGGAAGTCCACCGCCGCCAGGGCCGCCTGCTCCCGGTCGTCCGATGCGGTGACGCCGACGCCGGCGACGTTGATCAGGGAGCCGGGGTCGCCGCCGGGCAGGAAGTGCAGGCGGGCGTCGAGGTTCTCCTCGCCCTCCTCGGCCGCCTTGGCGAACCAGTAGTAGTGGTTGATCAGGCCGAGGTCGATCTCACCGGCGTCCACCGCGTCGAGGATGGCGCCGTTGCGCTCGTAGACCTCGCCGTGCTCGCGCAGGTCGGTCAGCCACTCCAGCGCGGCGTCCTCGCCCTCCAGGACGCGCAGGGCCGTGACGAAGGACTGGAAGGAGGCGTTGGTGGGGGCGTAGCCCACGCGCCCCTCCCACCGGGGGTCGTTCAGCTCCGTGTAGGAGGTGGGGAGTTCGGACTCCTCGACGTTCTCGGTGTTCCAGACCACGACCCGGGCGCGGCCGGAGACCCCGACCCAGTCGTCGGCGGAACCGCGGAAGGCCGGGTCCACCTCCTCCAGGGTCTCGGTGGGCAGTTCGCGGAGCAGGCCCTCGCGGGAGAGCGCGCCCAGGGCGCCGGCGTCCTGGGCGAGGAACAGGTCCGCCTCGGTGCGGTCGCCCTCCTCCAGCAGGGCGGCGGCGAGTTCGGCCGTGTCGCCGTAGCGGACGGTGATGTCCAGGCCGGTCGCCTCCTCCATCCGGGTGATCAGGGGGGCGATGAGTTCCTCGTTGCGCCCGGAGTAGACGGTCAACTCACCCGTGTTCCCCGCTGTCGCCTCGTCGGTGTCCGTCCCGCTCCCCGGGGAGTCGTCGGTGCCACAGGCCACGAGAGTGGTCAGCAGCACGGCGGCCCCGGTGAGGGCGGCTGTCCGGCGGTGGCGTCGCATGAACCGGCCTTTCTGTCGGCACGCCCGGAAGAGGGCATGTCGTGGACGGCGTCTCCCGCCGAGGGGGGAGCGCCGCTTTCCGGGTGGTTCCCGGACCGTCCACCATGACTAAGGTAAACCTCACCTAAGAGTCAAGGGCGTGGATCACACCGACGGTATCGATTGGTCGACGGAGCCGGGCAGCGGGCCGGTGGGTCGCCCCTCCCCCCGGCGCCGCCGCCCCCGGTGACGGCCCGTCAACCGGACCGCCGACCGTCGGTGCCGTGCGGCATGATCGGCCCATGAGCGCACCCACCACCCCCGGGCCCGGCCCGGTCGCCGACCCCTCGTCCGCCGGATCGGCGCCGCTGATGCTGCTGGACACCTCGTCGCTGTACTACCGCGCGTACTTCGGCGTCCCCGAGTCGGTGCGCGCCCCCGACGGCACCCCGGTGAACGCCGTGCGCGGCCTGCTCGACTTCATTGCCCGCCTGGTGACGGACCACCGCCCCTCCGGCCTGGTCGCCTGCCTGGACACCGATTGGCGACCGGCCTGGCGGGTGCGGCTGATCCCGTCCTACAAGGCACACCGGGTCGCGGGCGGCTGTCTCTTATACACCTCT
>NZ_VKHS01000471.1 GCF_014141525.1 Streptomyces calidiresistens | reverse complement strand
GTGCGGGGGTGCGCGTCCCGGGGGAACGGGGACTCACAGCGCGGGTACCCGGGGCAGGTCGGCCGAGGCGGTCAGACCGGTGCCCGCGGTGCGACCGGTGAGCCAGCCGGTCAGCGCGGTCGGGCCGCCGGTGACCACGATCGGTTCCACGGTGCCCCCGGGGTCCCGACCGGTGCGCCAGGACCGGCCGTCCTCGGCGCGGATCTCGATCGGCTCGACGTCCGGGTGGTCGGCGAAGCGCCGGGCCAACCAGGGCAGCGCCCGGTCGGTGAAGTCACCCGGCAGGTCGGCGACGGTGTACCCGAGGTCGAGGTCCACCAGGTGGAGTTCGATCTCCAGCCATCGTCGCCAGGGCAGCGAGGACACGGTGTCGGTGACGCCGTTGCGGAGTTCCACGGTGTCCCCCCAACGGTCGTCGGGGGTCCGGCGCAGGGCCTCCTCGAGGCGGGCGCCCGCATCCCGCAGGTCGGTCAGGTGTTCCGCGGCCGAACGCGGGGCGCCGCGTTCGATGTCCTCGTCCCGGGCCTCCGCGCTCGCGTACATGGGCCGACCGGCGAGGACCTCCCCCAGGGCGTCGGCGTTGCGGGCGAGGTGGGCCACGACGTGGCCCCGGGTCCAGCCGGGCAGCGAGGAGGGGGCGACCACGGCGGCGTCCGACAGGTCGTCGAGGTGGGCCAGCAGGCGATTCCCGGCGTCGGCGAGGGCGGCGAGTTCGGCTTCGGGTCGACTCATGATCACCACGCTAACCCGCTCCGGGGCCCCCGGCCAGGGTGCGCGACCGACCCCGTCCGGCCGGCCGGAAACCCCTCTTGATCGAACATGTGTGCCATATGCTGCGGGTGATCCGGGTCCCGGGTTTCCGCTCCGCGAGCCCGTTGTCGGACCCCGCCCATACTCTTGGACGGGGCGACCCGTGCGACGCGGGCCGTCGCCCCCGAGACAGGAAAGGTGCCATTCGGCGTGGCCGACCGACTCATCGTTCGCGGCGCTCGCGAGCACAATCTGAAGAACATCTCGCTCGACCTCCCCCGGGACTCCCTGATCGTCTTCACGGGGCTCTCCGGGTCGGGCAAGTCCTCGCTCGCCTTCGACACGATCTTCGCCGAGGGGCAGCGCCGGTACGTGGAGTCGCTGTCCGCCTACGCGCGGCAGTTCCTGGGGCAGATGGACAAGCCGGACGTGGACTTCATCGAGGGCCTCTCCCCGGCCGTCTCGATCGACCAGAAGTCCACCTCCCGCAACCCCCGCTCCACGGTGGGCACCATCACCGAGGTCTACGACTACCTGCGGCTGCTGTTCGCCCGCATCGGCCGACCGCACTGTCCGGAGTGCTCCCGGCCCATCGCCCGGCAGTCCCCCCGCGCCATCGTGGACCGGGTCTCGCAGCTGGAGGAGGGCACCCGCTTCCAGGTGCTCTCGCCGTTGGTGCGCGAGCGCAAGGGGGAGTTCGCCGACCTCTTCGCCGAGCTGACCACCAAGGGCTACAGCCGGGCCCGGGTGGACGGCGCCGTCGTCCAGCTCTCCGACCCGCCGAAGCTGAAGAAGCAGGAGAAGCACACCATCGAGGTGGTCGTGGACCGCCTCACCGTCAAGCCGAGCGCCCGTCGTCGGCTGACCGACTCCGTGGAGACCGCCCTCGGGCTCTCCGGCGGCATGGTCGTGCTGGACTTCGTCGACCTGCCGGAGGACGACCCGCAGCGCGAGCGGATGTACTCCGAGCACCTGTACTGCCCCTACGACGACCTCTCCTTCGAGGAACTGGAGCCGCGCTCCTTCTCCTTCAACTCCCCCTTCGGCGCCTGCCCGGAGTGTTCGGGCCTGGGCAACCGCATGGAGGTCGATCCGGAGCTGATCGTCCCGGACCCGCAGAAGTCGCTGGACGAGGGGGCCATCCATCCCTGGTCGCACGGCCACACCAAGGGGTACTTCGCCCATCTGATCAACGCGCTCGCCGAGGCGCTGAACTTCCGGACCGACATCCCCTGGGAGGGGCTGCCCCAGCGGGCCCGCAAGGCCCTGCTCAACGGCCATCGCACCCGCATCGAGGTCCGCTACGAGAACCGGCACGGCCGCGAGCGCGCCTACACCACCACCTTCGAGGGCGCGGTGCCCTTCATCCGCCGCCGGCACGCCGAGTCGGAGACCGACTCCAGCCGCGAGCGCTTCGAGGGGTACATGCGGGAGGTGCCCTGCCCTGCGTGTCGGGGCACCCGGCTCAAGCCGGTGGTGCTCGCCGTCACGATCAAGGACCGCTCCATCGCCGACATCGCGGGCATGTCGATCAGCGAGTGCGCCGACTTCCTGCGCGACCTCACCCTCACCGACCGCGAGAAGGTCATCGCCGAGCGGGTCCTCAAGGAGGTCAACGAACGACTGCGGTTCCTGGTGGACGTCGGCCTGGACTACCTCTCCCTGGACCGGGCGGCCGGCTCGCTCTCCGGTGGCGAGGCCCAGCGCATCCGGCTCGCCACCCAGATCGGCTCGGGACTGGTGGGCGTGCTCTACGTGCTGGACGAGCCCTCCATCGGCCTGCACCAGCGCGACAACCACCGGCTGATCGAGACCCTCGTGCGCCTGCGCGACCTGGGCAACACCCTGATCGTCGTCGAACACGACGAGGACACCATCAGGACCTCGGACTGGGTGGTGGACATCGGCCCCGGGGCAGGGGAGCACGGCGGTGAGGTGGTGCACAGCGGCCCGCTCGCCGAGCTGCTCTCCAACGACAGGTCGCTCACCGGCCGCTACCTGTCCGGCAGGCGGGAGATCCCGCTCCCGGCCGAGCGGCGGGCGGTGGATCCGAAGCGGAAGCTGACCGTGCTCGGCGCCCGGGAGCACAACCTGCGCTCGGTGGACGTCTCCTTCCCCCTGGGCGTGCTGACCGCCGTCACCGGGGTGTCCGGCTCGGGCAAGTCCACCCTGGTCAACGACATCCTCTACACCCACCTGGCCCGTGAGTTGAACGGCGCCCGGACGGTCCCCGGTCGGCACACCCGGGTCACCGGGGACGACCTGGTGGACAAGGTGGTGCACGTGGACCAGTCCCCCATCGGCCGCACCCCCCGCTCGAACCCCGCCACCTACACCGGTGTCTTCGACCACATCCGCAAGCTGTTCGCGGAGACGGCCGAGGCCAAGGTGCGCGGCTACCTGCCGGGGCGGTTCTCCTTCAACGTCAAGGGCGGCCGCTGCGAGAACTGCTCGGGCGACGGCACGATCAAGATCGAGATGAACTTCCTGCCGGACGTCTACGTCCCCTGCGAGGTCTGCCACGGCGCCCGGTACAACCGGGACACCCTGGAGGTGCACTACAAGGGCCGGTCCATCGCCGAGGTGCTGGACATGCCCATCGAGGAGGCGACGGAGTTCTTCGCGTCGGTGCCCGCCATCGCCCGGCACCTGCGGACCCTCAAGGACGTCGGCCTGGGGTACGTGCGGCTGGGTCAGCCGGCGACGACCCTCTCCGGTGGCGAGGCGCAGCGGGTCAAGCTGGCCTCGGAGCTGCAGAAGCGCTCCACGGGGCGGACGGTGTACGTCCTGGACGAGCCGACCACCGGTCTGCACTTCGAGGACATCCGCAAACTGATCGAGGTGCTCTCGGGGTTGGTCGACAAGGGCAACTCGGTGATCGTCATCGAGCACAACCTCGATGTGATCAAGACCGCCGACTGGGTGGTGGACATGGGCCCGGAGGGCGGCAGCGGGGGCGGCACCGTGGTCGCCGAGGGCACCCCGGAGCAGGTGGCCTCGGTCCCCGGCAGCCACACCGGGAAGTTCCTGCGCGACATCCTGGGCGACCGGGTCAGCGACGCGGCGGTCCCGGCGCCGGCCGGTGGGCGCGCGAAGCGGGCGACCGGCCGGCGGTGAGCGGCCCCGGGGCGGTGCGGGGACCCCGCCCGTCACCGCCCCGGGACGTTTGCGTAGGGTACGAACCGTGACATTCCCCGGCCGCTCCGCTTCCCCGGGGGCCCCCGGCCCCCGCCGTTCCCGACGCACCGTCCTGCGCGGCGCCGCACTGGCCTCCGCCGGTGTCGCGGCGACCTGCCTCACAGGTTGTGAACACCGGTACGAGGCCAAACCCGAGGCTCCGGACGAACCCGTGGAATTGGGTCCGGCCGACGAGGTACCGGTCGGCGAAGCCCGGCTCTACGAGCGGGCCCGCCTGCTGGTCAGCCGCCCCGAGGAGGACACCTTCCTCGCCTGGAGCGCGGTCTGCACCCACCTGGGGTGCCTGCTCTCCCCGCCGGAGGGCACCGTCGCCGAGTGTCCCTGTCACAACAGCCGCTTCGACACCGTGGACGGCGGCCGGCCCCTGGCAGGTCCGGCCTACGAGCCCCTGCTCCCGGTGCCGGTGCGGGTGAACGACGAGGGCGTCCTGGTCGCCGGCGAGTCCTCCTGACCCCGGATCGGGGGACGTCGATCCCCCGATCCCCCTGTCTCTTATACA